>NZ_DASRTS010000080.1:0-1822 GCF_035655815.1 Lysobacter sp. | reverse complement strand
CAGATCGAAAAGCAGATCCTCGACATCGCGGTCAACAAGTGCGGCATGCCGCGCACCCACTTCATCAAGGTTTTCCCGGGCAACGAAACCAATCTCGGCTGGGTCGACCAGGAAGTCGGCGCGGGCCATTCCTACAGCGCGGTACTGGGCCGTAACGTGCCGGCAATCAAGGAACTGCAGCAGAAGCTGATCGACCTGCAGGCGCGCGTCGTGCTGCCGCTGCCGGACCTGCGCAACATCAACAAGCAGATGGCGGCTGGCGAAATGAAGGCTCGCAAGGCCAAGCGCGAAATGACCGAGGCCAACCTGCGCCTGGTGATCTCGATTGCGAAGAAGTACACCAACCGCGGCCTGCAGTTCCTCGACCTGATCCAGGAAGGCAACATCGGCCTGATGAAGGCCGTGGACAAGTTCGAGTTCCGTCGCGGCTTCAAGTTCTCGACCTACGCCACGTGGTGGATCCGCCAGGCCATCACGCGTTCGATCGCCGACCAGGCGCGCACCATCCGCATCCCGGTGCACATGATCGAGACGATCAACAAGCTCAACCGCATCAGCCGCCAGATGCTGCAGCAGTACGGCCGCGAAGCGACTCCGGAAGAGCTGGCGAAGGAAATGGACATGCCGGAGGACAAGATCCGGAAGGTCATGAAGATCGCCAAGGAGCCGATCTCGATGGAAACCCCGATCGGCGACGACGAGGATTCGCATCTGGGCGATTTCATCGAGGACACCAACATCGAGTCCCCGGTCGAGGCCACCACCAACATCAACCTCACCGAGACCGTGCGCGACGTCCTGGCCGGCCTGACGCCGCGCGAAGCCAAGGTGCTGCGCATGCGCTTCGGCATCGACATGAACACCGACCACACGCTGGAAGAGGTCGGCAAGCAGTTCGACGTCACCCGCGAGCGCATCCGCCAGATCGAGGCCAAGGCCCTGCGCAAGCTGCGTCACCCGAGCCGCTCGGAGCAGCTGCGTTCGTTCCTCGACATCGACTGACGCAAGCCTGCGAATGTTCAATCACGAAGCCCCGCTCAGCGGGGCTTCGTCGTTCTTGCCACCCTCCGGCAGCAGGCCGGGCCTCACGTTCGCGTATCCGTGCGACGTGGTTCTTCTCCCCTTGCGGGAGAAGGTGCCCGAAGAGCGGAAGAGGGGGGTGCACGGCGGCGCCGCCGTGCACCGCGTCTCGTGCAGTCAGGCCTTCTCGGCGTTGTAGAAGAACTGCTCGTGCGTGATCTTGCCGTTGCGGACCTGGTACACCGCGATCTCCTTCATCGCAACGCGGCCCATGTCCTTGTAGGTCGCATCCAGGCCCATCGCGACGCTGAACCAGCCGTCGGCGATGACCGGGTCGCTGACGCTGCCACCGTGGACCTCGACGAGATTGTCGGCCCACTGCTTGCCCTTCTCGCGGATCGCCGCCATGCCGCGGGTGACCGCATCGGGCTTCTGGCCGTCGCCCTCGATGCTGATGGCGTCCTCGGCGTACAACTCCTGCTGGGCCTGGTCGTATTGGCCAATGCGGCAGAGTTCGACGAGGCGATGTGCGACGGCGGCGATGTCGTTGAGCTTCGTATCCATGCGGGTGCTCCTTGGGTTGGGAGGAGCAGCATGCGGCGAGGCCGCTGACAGCGTGCTGTCAGTAGCGGCGGTCGTGACCACACATCGTGGACTCCAGGCGCTCGACGCTCCGGCTGTGGGTGCTGTCATTCTCGCGGAGGCGGGAATCCATCTTTCAAGCGCATCACGCTCGCCGGAGAGCGGAATCGTGTCGGTTGCATGGATTCCCGCCTTCGCGGGAATGACAGCCGAAGAGCGA
>NZ_DASRTS010000079.1:0-8040 GCF_035655815.1 Lysobacter sp. | reverse complement strand
CGGCACCGATCGGCACCTGCATCGGCACGGCGTACGCGCCCAGGCGCGACTTCAGCTGCTCGACGACCTTGTCAAAGTTGGCACCGGTGCGGTCCATCTTGTTGACGAACGCCATGCGCGGCACCGAGTACTTGTTGGCCTGGCGCCATACGGTCTCGGACTGCGGCTGCACGCCGCCCACGGCGCACAGCACGAACACCGCGCCGTCGAGCACGCGCAGCGAACGCTCCACCTCGATGGTGAAGTCGACGTGGCCTGGGGTGTCGATGATGTTGAAGCGGTGCTCCGGCAGGGACTTGTCCATGCCCTTCCAGAACGCGGTCGTCGCGGCCGACGTGATCGTGATGCCGCGCTCCTGCTCCTGCTCCATCCAGTCCATCGTCGCGGCACCTTCGTGCACTTCGCCGATCTTGTGGCTGACGCCGGTGTAGAACAGGATGCGTTCCGACGTGGTGGTCTTGCCGGCATCGATGTGGGCCATGATGCCGAAGTTGCGGTAACGCTCGATGGGAGTGGTGCGAGCCACGGGACCCTCTCGTAAGTTTTCGAATTCCAGATGGCCAGATGCCGCCTCAGGGGCGGCCTCCGGTTCGCATGGCGGCTTGTCTGCCGCCGCGGCAGCTCAATAGGCTGCCGGGGCCGACGACCCCTAGATGGGGTCGCCTCGCTCAGATCACCAGCGGTAGTGGGCGAACGCCTTGTTCGCTTCCGCCATGCGGTGGGTTTCTTCGCGCTTCTTGATCGCGCCGCCACGGTTCTCCGAGGCGTCGATCAGCTCGGCCGCGAGCTTGCGCGGCATCGAGTTCTCGCCACGCTTGCGGGCCGATTCGATCAGCCAGCGCATCGCCAGCGCCATGCGGCGCGAGGAGCGCACTTCGACCGGCACCTGGTAGGTGGCACCGCCGACGCGGCGCGACTTCACTTCGACCGCCGGGGAAACGTTGCCCAGCGCCTTCTCGACCAGCTCGAGGGCGTTGGGGTTCTTCTCGCCGATGACATCCATCGCGCCGTAGACGATCTTCTCGGCGACCGACTTCTTGCCGCTCTGCATGACCATGTTGATGAAACGGGCGATCGTCTCGCTGCCGTGCTTGGGATCCGGCAGGACCGAACGCTGAGGAGTGGAACCTTTACGCGACATGGTGCGTACCTATTCTCGTGATTCTTGTACGGGGCCGCCGATGCGGCCGACCGGGATTAGGACTTCGGACGCTTGGCGCCGTACTTGGAGCGGCCCTGGCGGCGCTTGGTGACGCCAGCGGCGTCGAGCGAACCGCGCACGGTGTGGTAACGCACGCCCGGGAGGTCCTTGACGCGACCGCCGCGGATCAGCACGACCGAGTGCTCCTGCAGGTTGTGGCCTTCGCCGCCGATGTACGAGATGACTTCGTAACCGTTGGTCAGGCGCACCTTGGCCACCTTGCGCAGCGCCGAGTTCGGCTTCTTCGGGGTGGTGGTGTACACACGGGTGCAAACGCCACGACGCTGCGGGCAGTTCGCCAGCGCCGGCGAGGCGCTCTTGTAGGTTTCAGGGCTACGCGGCTTGCGTACCAGCTGATTGATCGTCGCCATCTGGAACTCTTTGAAGAAGGCCGGGCGGCCTTGCGTGGATAAAAAACGAACGGCACGCCGGAACCTCCGGCACGCCGAGACGAAAAAGTATAGCCCGCGTCAGACGTTACCGTCAACGCGGACTAGACCGGATGCCCAGCCGGACCGCGATGGCGGCACGGCTTGGGACTTCACTGCGATCCCGCCCTTCCTGGGCCGAACACGAGGCGCATCCTGGCGACCTCATTTCGTGATCTGGGCGGCCCCACGAAGGGGCCGCGAAAACGCCGGGATTGTACCGGCAAACCGCCGCGGAGGAAACCGGCGATTACGACGCGCTGGATTCCTCGCCCTCGACGTCCGCGGTTTCGGCCGTCTCTGCGGTCGTCACCGGGCCCGCCAGGGTCTCCAGTTCCGACTCGGTCAAACCGGTGGCGCCGCGGCGGCGCTGGGTGTGGTACGCCATGCCGGTACCGGCCGGGATCAGGCGACCCACGATCACGTTCTCCTTCAGGCCGCGCAGGCTGTCGCGGGTGCCGCGCACGGCGGCCTCAGTCAGCACGCGGGTGGTTTCCTGGAAGGAAGCCGCCGAGATGAACGACTCGGTCGCCAGCGAGGCCTTGGTGATGCCCAGCAGCACCGGGTCGAACTTCGCCACGATCTCGTTGCGGGCGGCCAGCTTGGCGTTCTCCTCGATCACGCGCTGGCGCTCGACCTGCTCGCCATTGAGGAACTTGCTGTCGCCCTGATCGAGGATCTCGACCTTGCGCAGCATCTGGCGAACGATGACCTCGATGTGCTTGTCGTTGATCTTCACGCCCTGCAGGCGGTAGACGTCCTGGATTTCCTTGGTCAGGTACACGGCCAGCGGCTCGACGCCCAGCAGGCGCAGGATGTCCTGCGGGCTCGGCTCGCCGTCCACCACGGTCTCGCCCTTCTCCACGTGCTCGCCTTCGAACACGATGATCTGGCGGTACTTCGGGATCAGCTCTTCGTGCTCGTTGCCGTCGGTGTCCTTGATGATCAGGCGCTGCTTGCCCTTGGTGTCCTTGCCGAAGGAGACGATGCCCGAACGCTCGGCCAGGACCGCCGGGTCCTTCGGCTTGCGCGCTTCGAACAGGTCGGCCACGCGCGGCAGACCACCGGTGATGTCGCGGGTCTTCGACGCTTCCTGCGGGATCTTGGCCACCACGTCGCCCACGCCCACCGGCGCGCCGTCCTGCAGGTTCACGATCGAGCGCGGCGGCAGCAGGTACTGCGCCGGCAGGTCGGTACCCGGGATGGACAGGTCCTTGCCGTTCTTGTCGACGATGCGGACGATCGGACGCAGGTCCTTGCCCTGCGAGCCGCGGCGCTTCGGATCGGTGATCTCGCGCGAAGCCAGGCCGGTGAGTTCGTCGGTCTTCTCGATGACGGTGACGCCGTCGACGAAGTCGATGAAGCGCACGAAGCCCGCCACTTCCGACACGATCGGATGGTTATGCGGATCCCAGTTGGCGACGGTCTGGCCGGCCTTGATCTCCGCGCCGTCCTTGACGTTCAGCATCGCGCCGTACGGCAGCTTGTAGCGCTCGCGCTCACGGCCGTGACCGTCGAGCACCGACAGTTCGCCCGAACGCGACACCGCGACCAGATGGCCGGCGGCATGCTCGACGTGCTTGAGGTTGTTGAACTTGATCGTACCGGTGGTCTTGACCGTCACGTTGTCGATGGCGGCCGCACGCGACGCGGCACCACCGATGTGGAACGTACGCATCGTCAGCTGCGTACCCGGCTCACCGATCGACTGCGCGGCCACCACGCCGACGGCCTCGCCCAGGTTCACCAGGTGACCGCGGCCCAGGTCGCGACCGTAGCAGTGCGAGCACACGCCGAACGCGCTGGAGCAGGTGATCGTCGAACGCACCTTGATCGACTGGACGCTGGCGTCCTCGAGCTTCTGCACCCAGGCTTCGTCGAGAAGCGTGTTGCGGGTGACGATCGGCTCCTCGTCGTTGCCCGGCAGGAACACGTCCTCGGCCACGACACGACCCAGCACGCGGTCGCGCAACGGCTCGACCACGTCGCCCCCTTCGACGATCGGCGTCATGGTGAGGCCTTCGTACGTGCCACAATCGCTCTCGGTGATCACCACGTCCTGCGCCACGTCGACGAGGCGACGGGTCAGGTAACCCGAGTTCGCCGTCTTCAGCGCGGTGTCGGCCAGACCCTTACGGGCACCGTGGGTCGAGATGAAGTACTGGAGAACGTTCAGGCCTTCGCGGAAGTTCGCGGTGATCGGGGTCTCGATAATCGAGCCGTCCGGCTTGGCCATCAGGCCACGCATACCGGCCAGCTGGCGGATCTGCGCCTGCGAACCACGCGCGCCCGAGTCGGCCATGATGTAGATGGAGTTCATCGACTTCTGGTCGACGGTCTCGCCCTTGGCGTTAACGACCTTGTCGGTGCCGATGGCGTCCATCATTGCCTTGGCCACGCGCTCGTTGGTGCGCGACCAGATGTCCACGACCTTGTTGTAGCGCTCGCCCGCGGTAACCAGACCCGACTGGTACTGCTCCTGGATCTCCAGCACTTCGGCTTCCGCTTCGGCCAGGATGTCCTTCTTCTCGGCCGGGATCAGCATGTCGTCGATGCCGATGGACACGCCGGCACGCGTGGCGTAGCCGAAACCGGTGTACATCAGCTTGTCGGCGAACACGACCGTGTCCTTCAGCCCCAGCATGCGGTAGCAGGAGTTGATCAGGCGGCTGATGTTCTTCTTGGTCAGCTCGACGTTGGCGAGCGCGAACGGCAGGCCCTCCGGCAGGATCTCGCGCAGCAGGGCGCGACCGACCGTCGTGTCGACGATCGAGGTGCGCTGCTCGCTGGTGCCGTCCTCGTTCTTCACCGTCTCGGTGATGCGGACCTTGCACTTGGCGTGCAGCTGCACGACGCGGTTGTCGTAGGCGCGCTTCACTTCGGCGACATTGGCAAACACCATGCCCTCGCCGGCCTTGTTCTCCAGGGCGCGGGTCATGTAGTACAGGCCGAGCACGACGTCCTGCGACGGCACGATGATCGGCTCGCCGTTCGCCGGCGACAGGATGTTGTTGGACGCCATCATCAGCGCGCGCGCTTCCAGCTGGGCTTCCAGCGAGAGCGGCACGTGCACGGCCATCTGGTCACCGTCGAAGTCCGCGTTGAACGCGGTGCAGACCAGCGGGTGCAGCTGGATCGCCTTGCCTTCGATCAGCACCGGCTCGAACGCCTGGATGCCCAGGCGGTGCAGCGTCGGCGCGCGGTTCAGCAGGACCGGATGCTCGCGGATCACCTCCTCGAGGATGTCCCACACCTCGGCCTCTTCACGCTCGACGAGCTTCTTGGCGGCCTTGATGGTCGTGGCCAGGCCACGGCGCTGCAGCTTGGCGAAGATGAAGGGCTTGAACAGCTCCAGCGCCATCTTCTTCGGCAGGCCGCACTCGTGCAGGCGCAGGGTCGGGCCGACCACGATGACCGAACGGCCCGAGTAGTCCACGCGCTTGCCGAGCAGGTTCTGGCGGAAGCGGCCCTGCTTGCCCTTGATCATGTCGGCCAGCGACTTGAGCGGGCGCTTGTTGGTGCCGGTGATGGCACGGCCACGACGACCGTTATCCATCAGCGCATCGACCGACTCCTGCAGCATGCGCTTCTCGTTGCGCACGATGATGTCGGGCGCGTTGAGTTCCAGCAGGCGGCGCAGGCGGTTGTTGCGGTTGATGACGCGGCGGTACAGGTCGTTCAGATCGGAGGTCGCGAAGCGGCCACCGTCCAGCGGCACCAGCGGACGCAGGTCCGGCGGCAGCACCGGCAGCACGGTCATGACCATCCACTCCGGACGGTTGCCGGACTCGAGGAAGGCCTCCACCAGCTTGATGCGCTTGGTGAGACGCTTGAGCTTGGTTTCGCTGTTGGTCGCGGCGATCTCTTCCTTCAGCGTGACCATCTCCGACTGCAGGTCGATCGTGCGCAGCAGCTCGTAGACGGCTTCGGCGCCCATCGACGCTTCGAAGTCATCGCCGTGCTCCTGGCGCGCCTGCAGGAACTGTTCTTCGGTCAGCAGCGTGCCCCGCTCCAGGGCTGTCAGGCCCGGCTCGGTGACGACGTACGCTTCGAAGTACAGGATGCGCTCGATGTCGCGCAGGGTCATGTCCAGCATCAGGCCGATGCGCGAGGGCAGCGACTTGAGGAACCAGATGTGTGCGACCGGCGAGGCCAGATCGATGTGGCCCATGCGCTCGCGGCGCACCTTGGCCAGCGTCACTTCCGTGCCGCACTTTTCGCACACCACGCCGCGGTGCTTCATGCGCTTGTACTTGCCGCACAGGCACTCGTAGTCCTTGATCGGACCGAAGATGGCGGCGCAGAACAGGCCGTCGCGTTCAGGCTTGAAGGTGCGGTAGTTGATGGTTTCCGGCTTCTTCACTTCGCCGTAGGACCACGAGCGGATCAGGTCCGGCGAGGCAAGCGCGATCTTGATCGCATCGAAGTCGATCGTCGTGCGCTGCTGGTTGAAGAGGTTGAGCAGGTCTTTCATGGTTTTCTCCAATCGGAGGAATTCGTCGATGGGCTGTGGATGGCTGGCTCAATGCAGCGGGAAGCGCGCGTTTCGCGGCGCTTCCCGCGTATCGATCAGTTCTCTTCCAGCTCCATGTTGATCGCGAGCGAGCGGATTTCCTTCACCAACACGTTGAAGGACTCCGGCATGCCGGCAACCATTTCGTACTCGCCGTCGACGATGTTCTTGTACATCTGGTTGCGGCCCTGCACGTCGTCGGACTTCACCGTCAGCATTTCCTGCAGGGTGTAGGCCGCGCCGTAGGCTTCCAGCGCCCAGACTTCCATTTCGCCGAAACGCTGGCCGCCGAACTGCGCCTTGCCGCCCAGCGGCTGCTGGGTGACGAGCGAGTACGGACCGGTCGAACGCGCGTGCATCTTGTCGTCGACCAGGTGGTTCAGCTTCAGCATGTGCATGTAGCCGACCGTGACCTTGCGCTCGAACGCCTCGCCGGTACGACCGTCGAACAGTTCGGTCTGGCCGCTGGACGGAAGGTCCGCCAGTTCCAGCATGCGCTTGATCTCGGACTCGGCCGCACCGTCGAACACCGGCGTCGCCATCGGCACGCCATCGGTGAGGTTCTTCGCCAGGCGCAGCAGCTCCTCGTCGGAGAACTGCGTCAGGTCGACACGCTCGCCCACGACCGCGTTGTCATGGTTGTAGATGTCGTTGAGGAACTTGCGCAGTTCGCCGATGGCCTGCTGTGCTTCCAGCATGCGCTGGATCTTCTGGCCCAGGCCCTTGGCGGCCCAGCCCAGATGCACCTCGAGGATCTGGCCGATGTTCATACGCGACGGCACGCCCAGCGGGTTCAGGACGATGTCGACGGTCTGGCCGTCGGCCGCGTACGGCATGTCCTGCACCGGCACGATGGTCGACACGACACCCTTGTTGCCGTGACGGCCGGCCATCTTGTCGCCCGGCTGGATGCGGCGCTTAACGGCGAGGAACACCTTCACCATCTTCAGCACGCCCGGAGCGAGGTCGTCGCCCTGGGTGATCTTGCCGCGCTTGTCGGCGAAGCGCTTCTCGAACTCGGCCTTGTGGACCTCGATCTGCTTCTGCGCGCGCTCGATCGCCTCGACCGCGTCGTCGTCCTTCATGCGCAGGGTGAACCAGTCCTTCTTCGGCAGGCTGTCGAGCACCAGCGAAGTGACGGTGTCGCCCTTCTTCAGGCCTGCGCCGCCGTTGGCGATCTTGCCGACCAGCTGCGAACGCAGACGGTCGTAGATGGCCGCTTCGAGGATGCGGAACTGGTCGTCGAAGTCCTTCTTGACGCGACGGATTTCCGATTCCTCGATCTGGCGGGCGCGCTTGTCCTTCTCGATGCCGTCACGGGTGAAGACCTGCACGTCGATGACGGTGCCGTCCATGCCCGGCGGCACGCGCAGCGAGCTGTCCTTCACGTCGGAGGCCTTCTCGCCGAAGATCGCGCGCAGCAGCTTTTCTTCCGGCGTCAGCGTGGTCTCGCCCTTCGGCGTGACCTTGCCCACCAGCACGTCGCCCGGCTGCACTTCCGCGCCCACGTAGATGATGCCGGACTCGTCCAGGCGGTTCAGCTGCTGCTCGGACAGGTTCGGGATGTCGCGGGTGATTTCCTCGGCGCCCAGCTTGGTGTCGCGGGCCATCACCACCAGTTCCTCGATGTGGATCGAGGTGTAGCGGTCGTCGGCCACGACGCGTTCGCTGATGAGGATCGAGTCCTCGAAGTTGTAGCCGTTCCAGGGCATGAACGCCACCAGCATGTTCTGGCCGAGGGCCAGTTCGCCGAGGTCGGTCGATGCGCCGTCCGCGACCACGTCACCCTTGGCGATGCGGTCGCCGCGGGCGACGATCGGACGCTGGTGGATGTTCGTGTTCTGGTTGGAACGCTGGTACTTGATCAGGTTGTAGATGTCCACTCCGACTTCGCCGGC
>NZ_DASRTS010000078.1:0-139066 GCF_035655815.1 Lysobacter sp. | reverse complement strand
TGCAGCGTGGCCACGGTCGCGTCGTCGAACGGCACGCGGCCGCGCTCGGAATCGAATTCGACCGGGAACTTGTGGCGCCAGTGCGTGCACAGCCGCTTGATCAGGCGGCTGGCGTCGTCGGTGGCGATGCGGGCGTGGGCGACGGGCATGGGGCACCTCGGGGAACGGGCAAGCATAGGCCCGCCCGGCGTGAGGGCAAGGGATGCGGTGCAACGCACCGTTCAATCTCGGCGCGCCGGGCGCCTTACAATTCGGGCATGAAACCGCCTTCCATCCCGCACGACCCTTCCGCATTCGGCCCCTCGCCCCGTCGCACGACCCGGGCCGTCGATATCGGCGGCGTGCGGCTCGGGGGCGGTGCGCCCGTCGTCGTGCAGTCGATGACCAACACCGACACCGCCGACATCGTGGGCACCGCGAAGCAGGTGGCCGAGCTCTGGCGGGCCGGCTCGGAGCTCGTGCGCCTGACCGTCAACACGCCCGAGGCCGCGGCCGCGGTGCCGCGCATCCGCGACCGGCTCGCGATGATGAACGCGGCGGTGCCGCTGATCGGCGACTTCCACTACAACGGGCACCAGCTGCTCGCGAACGAGCCCGCATGCGCCGAGGCGCTCGCGAAGTACCGCATCAACCCGGGCAACGTCGGCTTCGGCAAGAAGAAGGACACGCAGTTCGCGCAGCTGATCGAGTTCGCGATCCGCTACGGCAAGCCGGTGCGCATCGGCGCCAACTGGGGCTCGCTGGACCAGTCGCTCGCCGCCACGCTGATGGACGAGAACGCGCAGCGCGCGACGCCGTGGGACGCCGGCCGCGTGCTGCGCGAGGCGCTGATCCGCAGCGCGCTCGACTCGGCCGCGCGCGCCGAGGAACTGGGCCTCGCGCGCGAGCGTATCGTGCTGAGCGCGAAGGTCAGCGGCGTGCAGGAACTCATCGCCGTGTACCGCGAGCTGGCCACGCGCGGCGACTATGCTTTGCACCTGGGCCTGACCGAAGCCGGCATCGGCAGCAAGGGCATCGTGGCGTCGAGCGCCGCGCTCGGCGTCCTGCTGCAGGAAGGCATCGGCGACACCATCCGCATCTCGCTCACGCCCGAACCCGGCCAGCCGCGCACCAATGAAGTGGTGGTGGCGCAGGAGCTGCTGCAGACCATGGGCCTGCGCGCGTTCACGCCGATGGTCACCGCGTGCCCGGGCTGCGGCCGCACCACCAGCACCTTCTTCCAGGAACTGGCCAAGCGCGTGCAGGAGCACGTGCGCGCGAAGATGCCGGAATGGAAGATCAGCCACCCGGGCGCGGAAAACCTGACGCTTGCGGTGATGGGCTGCGTGGTCAACGGCCCGGGCGAATCGCGCCACGCCAACATCGGCATCTCGCTGCCCGGCACGGGCGAGGCGCCCTCGGCGCCGGTGTTCGAGGACGGCGAGAAGACGGTGACGCTGCGCGGCGAGCACATCGCCGACGAATTCGTGTCGCTGATCGATCGTTACGTCGAGCGCAAGTTCGGCGCCGGGGTCGACGCTGCGCGTGGTGCCTGAGGACGACAGCCGCTTCGGCTTCGAATTCCGCTACCTCGCGGAGATCCTGCGCCGCCACGGTGGGCGCCTGGTTCTGGTGTTCGCCGGCCTGCTGTTGCCGTTGTGGCTGTTCGGCGAGCTGGCCGACGAGATCCACGAGCAGGAAGCCATCGCCTTCGACGAGCCGATCCTGCAGTTCGCGCACACGATGGCGCGCGAGGGCTTCGATCGTTTCTTCGTGCTGATATCACGGCTGGGCTACGCCTGGGGCGTGGTGCCGTTCGACATCGCGTTCGTGCTGCTGCTCACCGTGCTGCGGCGGTATCGCGAAGCGACGTTCGCTGCGATCGCGCTGGGCGGTTCCGCGCTGCTGAACATGGCCGCCAAGGCGATCTTCGCGCGCGAGCGGCCGTCGCTGTGGGACTCGATCGCCCCGGAGACCACCTACAGCTTTCCCAGCGGCCACGCGATGGGTTCGATGACATTGGCATGGGTGTTGGTCCTGCTGGCGTGGCGAACGCGCTGGCGCTGGCCCCTGATCGGCCTGATGGCGCCCTTCGTGGTGCTGGTGGGCCTGTCACGCGTCTACCTGGGCGTGCATTACCCCTCGGACATCCTCGCCGGATGGGCAGTGGCCAGCGCGTGGGTGGCGGGCGTCTATTTGCTGCTGTTCCGGCCCAGTCGTCGGCCGTGGCTAAGTCACGACCGCCGGTCGCCGCATCGTTGACGACGGCGACCCGCCTCTCCATTGTGCGGTGGGGACACGAAGGGGAAACGGCAATGGAATTGCGAAAAGCGGGTCTGATGTTCTTCTGCGCGGCGGGTCTGGCGATCTGCGCGATGCCAGGCGCGTCGCGCGCGCAGACACTTGGCAAGACGGTCGCCATCGACGCGCAGGACGAATACGCGCAGATAGAAGTCGAACCGTCGCGTTCGGCGATGGAGCGGCTGCGCTCGCCCGACGCTGCCGAACGCTCGCGCGTCATCGACGAAGTCCTCGCACAGCCGTCGCGTTACAACCCGGCCGTGTTGATGGCGATGTCCGCCGCGGTGTTCGAACAGGGCAAGCAGGAGCAGGGCACGTTCTGGTACATCCTCGGCAATACCCGGGCCGTCGCCGATGCTCAGATCCTCACCGATCGCACGGCCGTGCCTGGACTGATGACGTTGCGGGCTGTTTTTGGCCAGCCGCTCAAGGCCTACCTGATCGCGCATCCCGATGTGGAATGGGCGCAGACGCAGCGCGCGGTGGAATGGGACCGAGCGCATCCCGTCCAGTACGATCGCCGCTGGCTGTCCCTGCATGGGATGCGCGCCGTCCAGAGCGCGTTGTCGGCACAGGAAGGCCAGCCGGACGGCGTCGACGAGATCACCGTCCCGCAGGAGAAGTGGGCGGCCATGGACGAGGAGAACCGGCAGGCCATGCTCGACATCGCCCGGCGCCGGTTCGAAGCTTCGACGGGCGGACAAGGCGCGACCGCCAAGGCCTCGCCGGCATCCGCAGGTGCCGCGGATCAGCGCAAGCCGTAGGCGATTCGCTCGCGTTGCAGTTGCGGGCACAGGTATTCGTCGCGACTCAGTCCGCTGGGAGTGGCGGGCAGCGCGCCGGAACCTTCGCTTCACTCGCCCGGCTTGGCCGCCTCGACCGGCGCATTGGTGGCGTGGCGGCGCAGCAGGACCGCCTCGCGATGGGCGATGTAGGCGTTGGACGCGAGGATGATGCCGGCGCCGACCCAGGTCCACACGTCCACCGTTTCGTTGAACCAGACCCAGCCCACCAGCGCGACCAGCGGCAGCTGGATGAAGCTGATCGGCGTGAGCGCCGAGACTTCGCCCAGCTTCAGTGCATGCGTCCACAGCACCTGGCCGCCGGTGCCGAACAGGCCCGCGCCGATCACCCACAGCCACACGATGCCCTGCGGCCACTCCCACACGAACAGGGCGGGAACGAACGACATCGGCACCCAGAACAGGTACGTGTACAGCACGATGGTGTTGGCCGCGTCCGCGCGCGAGAGCTGCTTGATCTGGATCGCGACCACGCCGCTCAACACCGCCGCGGCCAGGGCCACCAGCGTTCCGGCCGAGAACTCCGTCGAGCCGGGCCGCACGATCACCAGCACGCCGACGAAACCCAGCGCCACCGCGCTCCAGCGTCGTGCGTGCACCTTCTCGTTGAGCATCAGCGCTGCGAGGATGGTGACGAACACCGGCGAGGAGTACGACAGCGAGATCGCCTGCGCCAGCGGTAGGTGGCCGATGGCCCAGAAGCCGGCCAGCATCGAGAAGATGCCGATCACGCAGCGGATGAAGTAGCGCGGCAACTGCTGCGTGCGTAGTGCGGCCGGATCGACGCGCAGCACCAGCGGCAACACCGCGAGCAGCCCGAACAGGTTGCGGAAGAACGCGATCTCCAGCGTGTTCAGCGTCTGCGAGGCCAGGCGGATCGCGATGGCCATGACGCCGAAGCACAGCGTGCTGGCCAGCATCAGGCCGGCGGCGCGCGCGTGCGGGTGCATGCTCATGCGCTGCGTTCCCCGCCTGCGGATGGCTTCTCGCGATGGGCGGAAGCGGACTCGGGTGTGGCGGGGAAGGGGACTGTCACCAATGCGCTCCGATGATGCGTGGCTCCGGTTCGATCGGTACACCAAAGCGTGTGTGCACGGAGTCTGCGATGCGGCGCGCGAGGTCGAGCAGCTGCGTGCCGCTCGCATTGGCATGGTTGACCAGCACCAGCGCGTGCGACGGCGCCACGCCGGCATCGCCGTCGCGATGCCCCTTCCAGCCGCAGGCGTCGATGAACCAGGCGGCCGACAGCTTGCGCGTGTCCGCATCGTTGCCGCGGAACACTGGCATGGTCGGGTGCTGAGCGTGCAGTGCCTCGGCCAGTGCGACGGGTACGATGGGATTCTTGAAGAAGCTGCCCGCGTTGCCGAGCACGGCCGGGTCCGGCAGCTTGCGGCGGCGGATGGCGATGACCGCCTGCGCCACGTCGAGCGGCGTGGGCGAGGCGATGCCCATCGCGGCGATCTCGTCGCCGATGCCGGCGTAGTCCAGCTTCAGCGACGGCGTGCGCGGCAGGGCGAACTCGACCGCGGTGACGATATAGCGATCGGGCTGGTGCTTGAACACGCTGTCGCGATAGGCGAACGCGCAGCTCGCGGCATCCAGCCGATGCGTGCGGCCGGTGGCGGGCTCGTAGGCTTCCACCGCATGGACGAACTCGCGGACCTCGACGCCGTACGCGCCGATATTCTGGATGGGCGCGGCGCCGACGGTGCCCGGGATCAGGGCGAGGTTCTCGAGCCCGGCCAGGCCCTGCCCGAGCATGTGCATCACGAAGCCGTGCCATTGCACGCCCGCGTCGGCGCGCACGATGGCCACGTCGCCTTCGTCGCGCACGATACGCACGTCCTGCCCGGTAAGCGCCACCAGCGGCATCTGTGGATCGGCCGCGAACAGCAGGTTGCTGCCGCCGCCCAGCACCAGCGGCGCCTGTCCTGCGAAACCGGGATGCGCGAGCAGGTCGGGCAATGCAGCCGCATCGCGCACTTCCGCCAGCAGCGGGGCAGTGGCGGCGACGCCGAAGGTGTTGCGTAACTGCAGTGGCGCGTCGCGCAGAACGCGGATCGCATCGCTCATGTCATTCACGCGTGTCGCGCTCGCAACGCATCCGGTGTGCTGGCCTCATACGACCGGCGGCATGTTGCCGCGGCTCGGGGCTTCCTTGCGTCGGCGCATGGCTTCGACGCATTCGTGTATCAGCGCCGGGCCGCGATAGACCAGTCCGGTGTAGGTCTGTACCAGCGTCGCGCCGGCGGCCATCTTTGCGGCCGCGTCGGCGCCCGAAAGGATGCCGCCGACGCCGATCATGGGGATGGCTTCCGGCAGACGCGTGCGCATCATGCGAAGCACCGCGGTGGCCTGGCCCAGCAGCGGCTTGCCCGACAGTCCACCGGCTTCCTGCGCGTGCGGGGAGTTCTCCACGCCGGTGCGCGAGATCGTGGTGTTGGTGGCGATGACGCCGTCCACCTGCAGGTCGCCGAGCACGCGCGCGGCGGCTTCGACGTCGTTGTCGCTGAGGTCCGGTGCGATCTTCACCAGCATCGGCACGCGCTTGCCGTGCAGCGCACCCAGGCGCTCCTGCGCTTCGCGCAGCGTTCCGACCAGCCGCCGCAGTGCCTGTTCTTCCTGCAGCTCGCGTAGGCCGGCGGTGTTGGGCGAGGAGATGTTGACCGTCACGTAGTCGGCCAGCGGGTACACGCGCTCCAGGCAGAGCAGGTAGTCGCTCTCGGCCGACTCGTTGGGGGTGTCCTTGTTCTTGCCGATGTTGATGCCCAGCAGGCCGTGGCGCCGGTGGGCGCGCTCCACGTTGCGCACCAGCGCATCGACGCCGCCGTTGTTGAAACCCAGGCGGTTGATGACCGCTTGGTGCTCCGGCAGGCGGAACATGCGCGGCTTCGGGTTGCCCGCCTGCGGTCGCGGCGTGACGGTCCCCACTTCGACGAAACCGAAGCCCAGCGCGAGCAGGGCATCGATGTGCGCGCCGTTCTTGTCCAGCCCGGCGGCCAGGCCGACCGGGTTGGGGAAGGTCAGTCCGAACGCGCGCGTCGGCAGCGGCGCCGGACGACGCGCGAGCAGCGCGCCGGCACCGGTGCGGTAAGCCACCTCAAGCGCGTTGAGCGTAGCGCCGTGCGCGGTTTCGGCGTCCAGTCCGAACAGGAACGGGCGGACGAGTCCGTACATTCAGTGCAGTCCCGGGCTTTGGACGCGGATCGACGCGGAGTACACGGACAAGGCGAAGCGCTGCGAATGGCGGCTGGCTGCGCGGCGCGACACCCCGTCATCCGTCCCGCATCCCGCCTTGTCTGTGTTCATCCGTGGCATGGGCGTCGGAACACTCTCAAAGATCGAACTTGATGCCCTGGGCCAGCGGCAATGCGTCGGAGTAGTTGATGGTGTTGGTCTGGCGGCGCATGTAGGCCTTCCACGCGTCCGAGCCGGACTCGCGGCCGCCGCCGGTTTCCTTCTCGCCGCCGAACGCCCCGCCGATCTCCGCACCCGAGGTGCCGATGTTGACGTTGGCGATGCCGCAGTCCGAACCGGCCGCCGACAGGAACGCCTCGGCCGCCTTGAGGTTCTGCGTGAAGATCGCCGAAGACAGGCCCTGCGGCACGTCGTTCTGCAGGTGGATGGCCTCGTCCAGGTCCTTGTACTTCATCACGTACAGGATCGGCGCGAAGGTTTCGGTCTGCACGACCTCCGCGTCGTTGGTCAGACCGGTGACGATGGTCGGCAGCACGAAGTTGCCGGCCCGGTCGATCGCGGCACCGCCGGTCTCGACCTTGCCGCCGCTGGCCTTGGCCTTCGTCACGGCGTCCAGGTAGGCCTGCACCGCGTCGCGGCTGTTGAGCGGGCCCATCAGGTTGGCCGGGTCGGTCGGGTCGCCGATCTTCTTCTCCACCTGCTTGTACGCAGTGACCAGCTTGGCCAGCACGTCGTCGTAGATGGACTCGTGCACGAACAGGCGGCGCGTGGTGGTGCAGCGCTGGCCGGCGGTACCGACTGCGCCGAACACGATCGCCGGAATCGCCAGCTTCAGGTCGGCCGAGGGGTCGACGATGATCGCGTTGTTGCCGCCCAGTTCCAGCAGGGAGCGGCCCATGCGGCGCGCGACGCGCTCGCCGACGATGCGGCCGACCCTGGTCGAACCGGTGAAGCTGATCAGCGGGATGCGCTTGTCGTCGACGAAGGTCGAGGCCAGCTCGGTGCCCGCGTCGTTGAACAGGAAGAAGATATCCGGGAAGCCGCCGGCCTTCAGCGCCTCGTTGCAGATCTTCATCGACGCGATGGCCGACAACGGCGTCTTGGGCGACGGCTTCCAGATGGTGATGTCGCCGCAGATGGCAGCGATGAAGCTGTTCCAGGCCCACACGGCGACCGGGAAGTTGAACGCCGAGATCACGCCGACCAGACCGATTGGATGCCACTGCTCGTACATGCGGTGGCCGGGACGCTCCGAGTGCATGGTCAGGCCGTACAACTGGCGCGACAGGCCGACGGCGAAATCGCCGATGTCGATCATTTCCTGCACTTCGCCGTCGCCTTCCGGCTTGGACTTGCCCATCTCCAGTGCGACCAGCGAGCCCAGCGCATCCTTGTGGGTGCGAAGTGCATCGGCGCACAGGCGGATGGCTTCGCCGCGGCGCGGGGCGGGCGTGGTACGCCACACCTTGTAGGCGGCCTGGGCGCGCTCGACGATGGTGTCGTAGTCGTCCTGCGACGATGCGTACACCTTGGCCAGCACCTCGCCGTTGGCCGGGTTGACCGGTTCCAGCACGCCCGCGTCGCGGGTGGAGGACCACTGTCCACTGCCCAGGTAGGTGCCGGATTCGCTGTCGGCCAGGCCGAGGGCAGAAAGGACGGGGTGGGTCATCGAGGGCTCCTTTGGTCTGCGCGGCGCACCGGCGTGAAGCGGGAGCTTCGACTGCCGCGGATGGCGCTTGCCGCAATGGCGGCCCCGACACGATTCGAACGTGCGACCTGTCCCTTAGGAGGGGACCGCTCTATCCAGCTGAGCTACGGGGCCATGAGCCCGGCATTTTCGCATGAACGCGCCGGAACGGGGCCTGCCGGAACGCGGTTCAGGTCTCGGGTTCGAGCGGTGAACCCGGATCGACGGGTTCGTGCTGGCCCTTGGCGACGACCGCGGTCGCGGTGAGATCACCGGTGACATTGCCGAGCGTGGCGAAAACGTCCGGGATGGTGTCCAGTGCCAGCAGCACGCCAAGGGGTTCCACCGGCAGCCCGAGGGCCTGGGTCACCGGCATGTTGGTCGCCATGAAGCTGACCTGGCCCGGCAGGCCCACCGATCCCATGCTGATGACCACCGCCAGCGCGGCGGCGGCGGCCCATTGCGCCACGCTCAGGTCCACGCCATAGGCCCACGCGATGAATGCCGCCACGCCGAGGTACTGGATCGGGCTGGTGATGCGGAACAGCGACACCGCCATCGGCAGCACCAGCGAGGTCACGCTGAGCGGATGGCCCAGGCGTTCGCGCGAGGATTCAATCATGGCCGGCAGCGAGGCCAGCGAGGACTGGGTGCTGGCGGCCACCACCTGGGCCGGCGCGATGGCTGTGGCGAAACGGTGCAGGCGCTCGCGCCCGGCAATCACCGCGATGGGGTACATCAGCGCGGTCGCGCACAGGTACATCGTGCACAGGATGGCGATGTACCAGCCGAACGCACCGATCATGCCGTGACCCACGCGGGCGCACACGGCGAGCACCAGTGCGAACACGCCGATCGGCGCGACCCACAGCACCCAGTGGACGATCACGATCATCACGTCCGCGATGCCCTGCACCAGTTCGAGCAGGCGCGCGCGGCGTCCGGCCTCGATACGCGTCAGCGCGAATCCGAAGAACAGTGCGAACACCACCAGCGGCAGCATCGCGCTGGCCGCGGCCGCGGCGAGTGCATTGGCCGGGATGATGCCGGCGAACCATTCGCCCAGCGAGCTGGGCAGCGACAACTGGGCAGCACCGGCGGTGGCGGCGCGCAGCGAATCGGCCAGGCCTTCCTGGCGCGGCACGAACGAGAACAGGATGGGCGCGAGCGTGGCGGCGAACGTCGCGCAGATGGACAGGATCACCACGAAGGTGACGATCGCCTTTCGCGCGGTGCGCCCCGAGGCCGCGGCATCGGTGGCGTTGTTCACGCCGATCACCACCAGCGCCGCCACCAGCGGCACCACGGTCATCTGCAAGGCGTTGAGCCACAACCGCCCGACCGGCTGCACCAGGTCTGCCACCTTCACCGCCAGCGCCGGATCGCCCCAAGCCAGCAACAGGCCGACGGTGGCACCGAGGAAGAGGGCGAGCAGTACGCGGGCGGTGTTCGACATCGGGTATCCGTTTCAGTGGGTGGATGCCGGTAGGCGTTGCGTTCGTGCAAGCATGGTCGCGGGATTGTCAGCGATGCGGCGAGGGACGTGGCAGGTCCCAGGCGCCCGTAAGGCGTTCCAGTTCGTCATGGGGCAATAACGCGAAGACGGGCTGGTCTTCCGGCTTCAGCCACGCGAGCAGTTCCTGCATGACCGGTTCGGCCATGGCGGTGCAGCCGGCCGTGGTTTCTCCGGGCGCCTTCCACAGGTGCGCGAAGATGCAGCTGCCGGCGCCGCTGCGGTTGACCGGGTTGTGCTCGATGACGAAACCGAGCTTGTAGCGTTGGTCGCCATTGGCGTGCAGGTCGCGGCGCATCGGCTCGGTCGATCCAGCCACCGCCGACTCGCCGACCTGCCGTGCATCGACGATGCGGTTGTAGAGCGGCGAGGCGTTGACGTCGATGCACCAGTCCGAGGCGCTCATTCCCTGGTACGGCCAGGACGTCGCGGCGCGGTCGGCGTAGCCGAATGCCGTGCCGATGCGGAAGACACCGGCCGGCGCACGGCCGTCGCCCTCCTGCTTGATCGGGCCGTTTGCTTGCGGTGCGTGCAGGCCGATGCCCCAGGCCGAACCGTTGCGGCCAACGGTGATCGGTGCTGGCTCGCCGACTTCACGCCACGCCGTGCCAAACCGCTCGAAGCGACGCAGCGTGCCGCTGGTGGCATTCCAGTCCGCCGTGGTGACCAGCACGAGTTGCCGGGCATCGCCCCACGCGGATGCCTTGTCGCCGTGCGTGCTCGCGCAGGCGGACAGCAGCACGATCGAAAGCAGGATCAGCAGGCGCGGCAACAGGGTGGTCTTCGGCATGGGTCGTGTCGTCAGCTGTCCAGCAGGTCCTGCATGCGCTCGAAATTGAAGTCCAGCTGCAGGCGACGGTCCTCGCTGGTATCGCACAGGAGGATGAAGATCAGGTCGAGCAGGTGCTGCAGCGCGGACTGGTAGAGCAGGGGCTCGATGTGGCGGCGCTCGTCGTGCGCCGAGACCAGCAGCGCGACGTCGGCATGCGCGCGCAGCGGGTTGGGCGTGTGCCGGGTGACGGATACCACCTTGCCGAAACGCTCGCGGAACACGTGGCTGATCTGGCACAGCGCAGGCTGGCGTCCATGCTCGGAAAACACCATCAGCACATCGCCGCGCGTGGCGGTGGATACACCCGCCTGCATCAGCATCGCGTCCACGTAATGCACGGTGAGGATGCCCAGCATCGACAGCCGCGTGGCGAACGCGCGCGCCGGGATGCCGTCCTCGCCCAGGCCGATGATGAACACCTTGCCGGCCTGCAGGATGTCGTGCGCGATCGCGTCGATGCGCTCGGGCGGATTGATCAGCCGCGTCTCGGCCTCGGCCTGCGCCTTCAGCTGCCACAGGTCCTGTGCCAGCGCCGCATGCGGGTCGTCCTCGCGCGGCTCGCCGTTGCCGTTCTCGTCATGCCCGTCGCCGCGCGCGACCGCCTGCCCGATGGAGTACTTGAGGTCCGGATAGCCCTTGTAGCCCAGCTTCTGGCTGAACTTGACCACGCTGGACTGGCTGATGCCCAGCGCGTTGGCGAGCTGCTGCGAGGAGTAGTCGCGCAACAGGTGCGCGTTTTCCAGCAGGAAGTCGGCGATGCGTCGCTCGATGGCCGACATCTGGTCGCGTTCGGCGCGAATTTTCAGCAATGGCGACAAGCGCAGGTCTCCCCGTGCTCCCCGGTGGCGGGAAGTTGGGTGAAGCGTAGCGTCCGATCGGTCGATTGGATCACGCGCGCCTCGCCGTCATGGGTCGCCGCTGCTCAGCTCAGGCCGCCAGCGACTCGTACCCGCGGATCTTGCTGATGCCCAGGCCCGGCGCGTCGGTCACCGTGATCTCGGACTCGTTGAAGATGACACCGCCGTCCACCGGATTGAAGGCGCACAGCGAGGGACCGTCCAGGTCGATCTTGGTGATCACGTTGGCCTTGGCAACTGCCACGTGCACCGCGGCCGCCACGCTGATGCTGGTTTCCAGCATGCAGCCGATCATGCACTCCACGCCGTACAGCGCGGCGATGTCGGCGATACGGATGGCGTTGGAGATGCCGCCGGTCTTCATCAGCTTGATGTTGATGATGTCGGCCGCGCGCATGCGGATCAGGTCGATCACCTCGGTAGGGCCGAACACGCTTTCGTCGGCCATGATCGGCGTGTGCACGCGCTCGGTGACGTACTTCATGCCGTCCAGGTCCTGCGCCTTGACCGGCTGCTCGACCAGTTCCAGGCGAACGCCGGCGTCCTCCAGCATGCGGATCGCGTACACCGCCTGCTTGGCCGTCCAGCCCTGGTTGGCGTCCAGGCGGAGCAGGGCGCGTCCCTCGACGGCGGCGTAGATCGCCTTCACGCGCTCGATGTCCACGCCCATGTCCTTGCCGACCTTGATCTTCAGCGATTCGAAGCCACGATCCACCGCGCTGATCGAGTCGGCGACCATCTTGTCGATGTAGTCGACGCTGATGGTGATGTCGGTGGTGATCACCGGATCGCCGCCGCCGAGCATCTTGTACAGCGGCGCACCGTAGAGCTGCCCGAACAGGTCGTACACCGCGATTTCCACCGCCGCCTTGGCGCTGGTGTTCTTCTCCAGCGCGGTCTGGATGAGGTGGGTGATGCGGTTGAGGTTGGCGATTTCCTGGCCGATCAGGCGCGGGGCGATGAAGCGCGAGATCGCCTCCAGGATCGAGCCGTGCGTGTCGCCGGTGATGACGGCCGTCGCCGGTGCCTCGCCATACCCGACGTGCCCGGTGTCAGTGTGCACGCAGACCACGATGTCCTCCACCGCCTCCACGGTGCGCAGCGCGGTCTTGAACGGCGTCTTCAACGGAACGCGCAGCATGCCGAAACGGATGTCGGTGATTTTCATTGGCTCTGGAGCGGGAAATGGAAGATGGGGAAAGGCTGGCGGCGCGTGGCCGGCACGTGAGCGGCGGAAGGGTTCCCGCGCTTCATCGCTCCGGTCACGGCCGGACCCGCTGGATGTTGGTGATGCGATCGACGAACGTGCGCCCTTCGCCGGCCAGCAGCGGCGTCAGCGGCGATACCGTCACGCCATTGGTCTTGGCCCGCACCACGCCGCCCTTGCCATCGGAGAACGTCAGGCCGGTGGTGTCGTGGATCACGTACGGCTCGCCATTGATCTGGCCGATGACCATCATCACGTGGCCGGGGATGTAGACCAGGTCGCCCACCTGCAGTTCGCGCACCGCCTGCATGCGCTTCTCGCGGCTGTCCTTCGGGTCGAAGGCGATGCGGTTGAGCGCCGGGCTCACCGCCTGGTCGCTGGTGTTGCGCGGCAGTTGCACGCCCATGCTGCGGTAGATCTCGGATACGAACCCGCTGCAGTCGCGTGCGTTGTAGCTGTGGCCCCAACCGTAGCGTTCGCCCAGGAACTTGAAGCCCTGCTCGATGAGGTGGCGTTTGGTCAGTGCCAGTGGCTCCGACGCGGTGGGCTCGCGGATCGGCAGCAGCGCGGGTGCGAAGCGCAGGCGGCCATCGGCATCCCGCACCGGCAGTTCGATCACGTGCGAGGTGTAGGCGTGCTGTCCGTTGACGGGCTTGTCCCGCGGCCAATCCGCGAGTACCGGCACGCGTACGCCCATGTCCAACTGCAGCTCGGAGACGCGCGGCTCCTCGGGCGTGAACACGGTCGTCGCACGCGCGCCGGTCACGATGCGGTACGGCGATCTGTGCAGGTAGCCGAGCACCTGTTCGGCCGTGCCTTCGGCCACGTGCCGCTTCTCGATCCACGCCGCATAGCGGGTATTGACCACGAACCACCACTCGCCGTCGCGGCTCTCGTGCACGATCGCCACGGGATCGCCCGGAAACAGGCCGCTTTCCTGGAAGCGGTCGATGTCGTGGTCGTCGTTCGAACTGAACACGCGTAGCCGCGTCGGGAACGTGCGCAGGTCCGCGCGCTTCACCACCAGTCCGAAGCGCGTGTCCTGGCGGACCGGCACTGCGTCGAGGTTGAGGTTGGCGACCACTGCATCCAGCGCATCCGACGCCACCGGCTGGCCGCGCTCGTCGAACAGCGGCTTGGTCGGGCGCCTCGAAAGACCCTGGATCCACCCGGCGACCTGTTCGCGCTGCAGCACGCGCGGCAGCTTTTCCAGGTCGTGCATGCTGCGGTCCAGCTCCATCAGGCGCCGGTTCTGCGCCTGGATGGCGGCGGTATCGAGGATGACGCGATCGGCCTCCGGCTGGCGCGCGACCCAGAACGCCGGATCGAGCTGCGCGCGCTCAACGCCGATGATGCCGGTGTCGGGAATGGTCCAGGCGCGTTCGAACGCCAGGCCCGGCAACGAAGCGAGGCAGAGCAGGGCAGCAGCGGCAAGCGAAGCGATCAGGCGCATTGGCAGGTCCGTCATCGGGCGCGCAGGGCTTGGCATGGCCCGGAGATCGCGCAGGTTGAAGTCGGGATTGTCGATGACGATGCACCGGGCCCGCACCAGCGGGTCGCATCGAGGCGCCATGCCGCCTGGATCATCGTTCCCCCCTCGGGCCGCCAGGAGGAGGCAGCCAGCCGGGTCAGAATAGATACTTCTTTCTTTTGTGAAGTCAAGAATAAATTATTGACCTGCTACACCCGTCATGTTACACAGCGGTTAACGACATCCCAGTGAGTCGGCTGCGACGTGAACGGTCCTCTGCTACCGCTCGATTCGCCCAGGTCCCGGATACGCGTCCGGCGTGCTCTGGCTGTCGCCGTCCTTGCCGCCGTGGCGTTCACCGTCCTGGCCGCATCCACCGACCAGCCCCGTATCGCCGCCACCATCATCGATCAGATCGATGCGGGGCACTTCGCGGACGCCCAAGCCCGGATCGACCAGGCGCTTGCGCAGGCCAATACGGATCCTGCCACGCGCAGGGAACTGGAGTTCCAGCGCGAACGCATGCGACGCATCCGCCTGGATTTCAACCTGACCGAAGCGCAGGCCAAGGCGAAGGTGCGCGAGCGCATCCCCGACCTGCGCGAGGAGGAGTTCGCGCGCTGGAAGCAGGCCAACCTGCTCGAACACATGGTCATCGGCGGCGAACCGCTCTACTTCAATCGCTCGGTGTCCAACCTGTTCCTGCTGAGTCCGGAGGCGGCGGCGCGGCGTGCATCGCCGGGCAAGTCCAACGCCGGACCGATGGAAAGCGCCAACGCCTATCACGATGAAGCCGTGGCCGAGGCCCGCAACACCGGGCGCACCAGCGTGGCGCCGCGTCGAGTGCGCGTGACGCAGTCGATCGAAGTGAATGCCGATGCCGTGCCCGCCGGCGAAACCGTCCGTGCCTGGATCCCTTATCCGCGCGCGTTGCCCGGACAGCAGGAAGACATCCGCTTCCTCGCCAGCTCGCCGTCGCGCCACGCGATCGCGCCCGAGCAGACGCTGCAGCGCACGGTATACCTGGAGCAGCCCGCTACGGCCGGCAAGCCGACGACGTTCTCGATCACCTATGAGCTGACGATCTTCGGCCAGCACCACCGCATCGACGCCGACAAGGTGAAGCCGCTGGGTCACCATCCGGAACTTGCGCCGTACCTGGCCGAGCGCCCGCCGCACATCGTGTTCACCGACGACATCCGAGCGTTCTCCAAGCGTGTGGTGGGCGACGAGACCAACCCGTACCGCATCGCGCGCAAGTTGTTCGAAGCCGTCGACCGCATTCCGTGGGCCGGTGCGCGCGAGTACTCGACCATCACCAACATCAGCGACTACGCGCTGCACGCCGGTCACGCCGACTGCGGCCAGCAGACGCTGCTGCTGATGACGCTGCTGCGCCTCAACGGGATCCCGTCGAAGTGGCAGTCCGGCATGGTCTATTCCGATGGCAGTTACGACAACCTGCACGACTGGGGCGCGCTGTACCTGGCGCCTTACGGCTGGGTGCCGATGGACGTGACCACCGGCCAGTTCAAGGATGCACGCGATCCCGAGGTGGAGTGGTTCTACCTCGGCGGGCTGGACGCCTATCGCATCGCGTTCAACGACGACTACGGAACGGACCTCGTTCCGCCGAAGCAGCACTTCCGGTCGGAAACCGTGGACTCGCAACGCGGCGAAGTGGAGTGGGCAGGGGGCAACCTCTACTTCGACCAGTGGGATTACCGCTTTGAGGCGCAGGTATTGCCGGGCACATCCGCGGCCGCACGCGCGGATGCAACCAACACAACAAAACAGTAGGGGAGAGAGGGATGAATCGCAGGGCATTCCGCAAGGCGACGTTGGGACTCGCGCTGGGCGCGTGCATCGCGTCGATGGTGCCGATGGTGGCATCGGCACAGGCCGTCAACGGCGCGGTAGCCGGCAACGCCACTGCCGGCGACCAGATCACGGTGGTCAACACGCAGACAGGCCTGTCGCGTACCACCACGGTCGACGCGAACGGCAACTACCGCATCTCCCAGTTGCCGGTCGGCAACTACACGCTGCAGGTGATACGCGGCGGCCAGCCGGTCGGTGAATCGGTACAGGTTGCGGTGTCGCTGGGCAGTGCGACGACGGTGAACCTGAGCGGCGAAGGCGCGGTGAACCTGGCGGCCGTGCAGGTGGTTGGATCGCGCATCGTCCCGATGGTGGACGTGACGTCCACCGAATCCGCGCTGACCCTCACCATGGAGGACGTGGAGCGCCTGCCGGTCGATCGTGACCTCGCCTCGGTCGCGCTGTTGGCGCCAGGCGTCACCAAGGGTGAATCTTCCTTTGGCGGCATTTCCTTCGGCGGTTCGTCCGTCGCCGAGAACGCCTTCTACATCAATGGCCTCAACGTCACCGATTTCTACAACCGCAACGGCTTCTCCGAGGCGCCGTTCGCGTTCTACAAGGAATTCCAGGTCAAGACCGGCGGTTACTCCGTTGAATTCGGCCGAACCACCGGCGGCGTGATCAACACCGTCGCGCGTTCGGGCGGCAACGAGTTCGAGGCCGGCGCCGAGCTGTCCTTCGAGCCGCGCGCCTGGCAGTCCTCGGCCAAAGACCGCTACTTCGACGGCGAGCGATATCTCACCTTCAGCCAGGACGACTATTCGTCGACCACGCTCGACCTGTGGGCATCCGGCCCGCTGATCAAGGATCGCCTGTTCTTCTTCGCGTTGTACGAAATGCGCGATTACGAGCCGACCAACACCAACGACGAAGGCACGGTGCTGACCCGGAACAACGCCTCGGACGGCTTCTGGGGTGGCACGCTCGACTGGTACATCACCGACAACAACATCCTCAGCCTGATGGCGTTTTCCGACAAGAACGAACAGGTCGGCAGGGTGTACGGCTTCGATTACGACACGGGCCTGGCTGGCAGCGAGCAGAACCAGGTCTACACCGACACGGGCGGCGACAACTGGGCGCTGACCTGGACCTCGAACTTCACGCCGAACCTGTCCATGAAGGCGATGTACGGCGAGAACAAGCGCGATGCCTTCACGCGCTCGCAGCTGGACCTGCTGTGCAACCGCGTGGTCAAGGAAAGCGCCGTACCCGCCCCGCCTGGCGGCGTACAGCTGGGCTGCAGTACCAATTCCACCGTGTTCGATCGTACGGACACGCGCGAGCAGTCGCGCGTCGACTTCGAATGGTCGCTGGGCGATCACCTGCTGCGCTTCGGTGTCGACCACGAAGTGAATACGTCCGACCATATCCAGTACTACGCCGGCCCAGGCGCCATCTTCTACAACGTGTACCGCGGCACCTCCATCCCGAACCCGCCGGGCGGCGTGGTTCCCGCGGGCTACGAGGGATATGTCCGCGCACGCCGCAACGAGATCTTCGGCGTCTTCGAAAGCACCAACACGGCCTTCTACCTTGAAGACAACTGGTCGATTACCGACAACCTGCTGCTGAACATCGGCATCCGCAACGAGGCTTTCGACAACAAGGACGCCGAGGGCCGTACCTACATCAAGATGGACGACATGTGGGCGCCGCGCCTGGGCTTCTCGTGGGACTTCACGGGTGAAGGGCGCGCCAAGGTCTTCGGCAACGTCGGCCGCTACTTCCTGCCGGTCGCCAACGTCATCAACATCAAGCAGGCGGGCGCGCTGCTCGACCAGCGCACCTATTACGCCTTCGACTTCGACAACGGCTGGGAAATCCGCGAACTCAACGGCGTGCAGTACGCCGTTCCGCGCCTCGGCCCGCAGGTGGGCGACGTGGACGTCTCGCAAGGCGATGGCACAGTGGGCGACCTGCGCGCCGAAGTCGACCGGGACATGGATCCGGTCTACCAGGACGAGGCGATCCTGGGCTTCCAGCAGATGATCGACGAGAAGTGGTCGTGGGGCGTGCGTGGCATCTACCGCAAGCTCAACGATGCCATCGACGACATGGAGATCAGCGCTACAGGCCAGTGCGGCGAGGACGGCTACATCGGTTGGGTCATGGCCAATCCGGGCCAGAAGGTCACGGTGTGGGGAGATACCAACTGCGACGGCGACGCCGACGGCTGGGTGACGGTGGATACCGCCCGCGAAGGTTGGGCAATGTACAACGACACCTACACCCTGGGTCTGGACGACGACGGCAATCCGACCTGGGAGCGCACGGGCAGCACCTACCTCGGCCAGCGCGGCTGGGTGAAGCCCAAGCGCACCTACAAGGCCATCGAGCTGCAGCTCGACCGCGCCTGGGACGAGAAGTGGGCGATGAACGTCTCCTACACCTGGTCCAAGAGTGAGGGCAACGCCGAAGGCCCGGTCAACTCCGACACCAACTTCGGCGACACCGGCCGCACCGAGAATTTCGACGATCCGTGGGTGAACCTCAATGGATACGGCCGCCTGGCCAACGATCGCGAGCACCAGCTCAAGTTGCGCGGCACGTATGCGTTCAACGAGAACTGGCAGGTGGGCGCCACCCTGGACGTGCAGTCGGGCGGGCCGATCACCGGCTTCGGCGTGGGCAATCCGTTTGATGCGCAGAGCTATCACAGCTATTACATCTGCGTTGAGAACTGCGCGCCGCCGTCGGCCGACACGGCGCAGCTGGGCGATACCTGGAACACGAGCGAGCGTGTGTACGAGCACTCCGCGCGTGGCGCCTACGGCAGCATGCCCTGGACCTATGAGGTGGGGGCGAGCCTGACGTACCTGCGTTCGTTCGGTGAAACCGACCTGCGAGTGAAGTTCGCGGTGTACAACCTGTTCGACCAGCAGCGTGAAGTGCGCGTCGACCAGGAGCTGCAGCCGAGTATCGGCGACTTCAACGACTTCTTCGGACAGGGTTTCGGCTTCCAGGCTCCCCGTTACGCGCAGCTGGTCGTATCCGTGAATTTCTGATCGCCCTCGAAGGGTGGCCCGTCGTGCGTGCGGGCCGCCCTCATTTTTTGGAGAAAGCATGCTGGCGAAAGCGGACGCTATGGATCGGGAGGGCGGCTCGCCGTCGCAGGGCGACCAGACGCAAGGCGCGGCAGCGATGTTCGACGGCGTGGACCTGCACGCACTCGCGTCGGCAGTGCAGACGCCGTGTTACGCGTACTCCGCCACTGCGATCCGGCAACGTATCGCGGGATTGCAGGCGGCCTTCAAGGGGCTGGACCACCGCATCTGTTACGCGGTGAAGGCCAACTCCAACCTCGCCATTCTGCAATTGATGGCACAACACGACGTCGGGGCCGACATCGTGTCCGCGGGCGAGCTTCATCGCAGCCTCCGCGCCGGCATTCCCGCCGAGCGCATCGTGTTCTCCGGAGTGGGCAAGACGGCCGAGGAGGTCGACGCGGCGCTGACCGCCGGCGTATGGCGTTTCAACGTGGAGTCGCACGACGAGCTTCACGTGCTGCAGCAGCGCGCTGCCATGCATGGCGTGTGTGCGCGCGCAGCAGTGCGCATCAACCCGGACGTGGACGCACAGACGCACGCCAAGATCTCCACCGGCAAGGCCGAGAACAAGTTCGGCGTTTCCATCGACGAAGCACGGCGCTGGTTCGACGAGGCTGCGGGCATGAGCCATGTGCGGCTGGATGGCCTGCATGCGCATATCGGCTCGCAGATACTCAGTCTCGATCCATTCCGCCGTGCATTGCGTCGGGTCGAGGATTTTCGCCGCGAGCTGGTCGATTCGGGTCATGTGATCGGCAGCATCGACATCGGCGGCGGCCTCGGCGTGGCGTATCGGCCCGGCCTGGACCGCCCCATACCGGTGCAGGATTACGCCGCCCTGGTGCGGGAGACCTTCGCCGATTTCCGCGGCACCGTCGTGCTTGAACCGGGCCGCTATCTCGTCGGCGAGGCCGGAGTGCTGCTGACGCGGGTGGTTCGCGTGAAGGAAGGTGAGGGGCGCCATTTCCTCGTGCTGGACGCGGCGATGAACGACCTGCTGCGGCCTTCGCTCTACGATGCATGGCACGACATCGTGCCGCTGCACGAAGGTCGGGAGACCGTGCGCTACGACGTGGTCGGCCCGGTCTGCGAAACGGGCGACACGTTCGCGCGTGACCGTGCCCTGCCGCGCTGCCGGGCCGGCGATCTGTTGATGATCACCGGTGCAGGCGCGTACGGTGCGTCCATGTCGTCCACCTACAACTCCCGCCCGCTGGCCGCGGAGGTCCTGCTGGACGACGGCCGCTATGCGGTCGTCCGTCGACGCCAGACCCTTGCGGAAATGATGGCGGGCGAGCAACTGCCGCAGGCATGGAATGAAACCTGATCGCCGGTATCGCCTACGTCTTGTCACGACACTATTACTGCTCGCGCCGATCTGGGCGCAGGCGGCGGCGCTGACCGATCGCAAGGCCGTCGATGCCGCGTTCGAGCAGGTCATGGCGCGCTACCAGTTGCCCGGGCTGGCGCTCGGTATCGTGGAAGACGGCCGTGTCGTCTACATGCGCACGGCCGGCGAACTGGTGGCCGGTGAGGGACAGCCCATCGATGAGCAGACGATTTTCAAGGTCGCGTCGAACACCAAATCGATGACCACTGCGACGCTGGCGCGGCTCGTCGATGCGGGAAAGCTGCGCTGGGACGATCCGGTGGTGAAATGGCTGCCGCAGTTCCGCATGCACGACCCCTGGGTGGGGCGCGAGATGCAGGTGCGCGACCTGCTCATCCACAACAGCGGCCTGCGCGCCGGCGCCGGCGACCTGATGCTGTGGCCGGAGCCGAACTCGTTCACCCGCGCGGACATCATCCACGGCCTGGCTTACCTGAAGCCGCAGCGCAGCTTCCGCTCCGGATACGACTACGACAACCTGCTGTACATCGTGGCGGGTGAAGTAGCGGCGGCTGCGGCGGGCGGCGCTCCGTATGAAGAACTGGTTCGGCGTGAAGTCTTCAACCCGCTTGGCATGACGCGCTGCCGCGTGGGACAGTGGAATCGCGCGGAGGTGGGCAACGTCGCGCAGCCGCACATGCGCCAGGAAGGCCGCAACGTGCCCGTGCGCGAGGACGGCGACCTGATCCGCGCGACCACCATGGACCCGGCAGGTGGCGTGCGCTGCAGCCTGGACGACATGCTGCGCTGGGCGAAGGCATGGCTGCAGCCCGAGGGTGAGGCCGCAGGCTGGCTGTCGCCGGAGCAACGTCAGGCCGTGTGGGCGCCGCAGATGCCGATGCCGTTGTCCAGGCGCATGCGCGAGTGGGACAACAGCCATTTCTCCGCGTACGGCTACGGTTGGCGCCTGGCCGACGTGGACGGCGCGTTCAAGGTGTCGCACACCGGCACGCTGATGGGCATGTATTCGGCCGTGACGCTGCTGCCGGACAAGAAGGCCGGCTTCGTCATGCTCATCAACGGCGAGGGCGACCAGGCGCGCACGGTGCTCAACCAGGTGCTCGTCAAGCACTACACGGCCAGGGATCCCGCGTTGACGGTCGCGCACTATGCGGAGTTGCTCAAGCGTGAAGACGCGGCGCGTCCCGCGGCGGAAAAGGCGCCTGACACCTCCTCTCGTTTCAGGGCTACGAGTTCCGATTTGAAGGCGCACCTTGGTACGTATCGCGACCCGTGGTTCGGCGATGTGTCGCTGTGCCGCGATGGCGACGCCGTTCGACTGCGCGCACGCAAATCGCCCATGCTGACGGGCATCGTGCAACGCGTCGGCCAGCGTTACCTGGTGGACTGGGACGACGCCAGCGTTGACGCGGAGGCATGGCTGGATTTTCCCGCATCGAGCACCATGCGCATGTCGAAGGTCGATCCGCAGGCGGATTTCAGCTACGACTATGAGGACCTTGCGTTCGAACGTGTCGGCGGATGCGAGTGACCCGGTCGTGAAGCGCTCGATGCTTGCGGTCCTTCTCTTCGCGACAGGCTGCGCTTCGTCACCGGAGCGGATGGCTATCGCACCGGCCGCAACGACGGAGGCGGCTGGGTTGGTGGACATCCGGTCGCTGGTGCCCGATATCGATCTCGATATCCGCTACGCGGGCGAACACAACTTCGTCGGCCGACCGGTCGACGGGTACGAAGCGCCACGGTGCCTGCTGTTGGTGCCGGCGGCGCAGGCACTCGCGCGTGCCGAGCACGCACTGCGTGCCGAAGGCATGCGCTTGCGGATCTTCGATTGCTACCGGCCCGCGCGCGCGGTCCGTCATTTCGTCGCCTGGGCGCATGATCCAGGCGATCAGCGAACCAAGCCCGAGTTCTACCCGAATCTCGACAAGGGCAAGCTGCTGGGCGGCTATATCTCGCCCACGTCGGGCCACAGCCGTGGCGCAACCATCGATCTGACGCTGATGCAATGCGGTGGGGATGGAGCGTGCTCGCCGCTCGACATGGGCACGCCGTTCGACTTCTTCGATCCGCTGGCCAACACGGATTCGCCCGAGGCGACGCCGGAACAGCGCGCCAATCGAAATCGCCTGCGCAACGCGATGCGACAGGCGGGCTTCCGCAACTATCCGATGGAATGGTGGCACTACACGCTGGATCCGGAACCCGCCCCGAAGGTGTTCTACGACGTGCCCGTGCGCTGAATCCCGGGGTGTCAGGGTGCGGTGACTTCCTGCATCGCCAGCGCCGCGATCTTCTTCGCCATTTCGTAGGGCTCCGGATCGTTCCGGTTGGTCAGCACCACCACGGTCAGCTGCCGCTGCGGATAGCGCATGATGACGTTGCGGAAGCCGATCGTCTCGCCGGAATGCCAGAGCGAATCGCCGGTGATTCGCCAGCCGAAACCGTACTCCACCGATGGATCGTCGGTCCTGGTCGCCGGAGCGAACGCCTGCCGCAACGATTCCGGCTTGAGCAAACGCTGGTCGTACAGCGCAGCATCCCAGCGTGCCAGGTCGTCGATGGACGAGTAGATGCCGCCGTCGCCGAGCACCGCGCTGGTGGTGCTCTGGTCGGTACGCTGCCAGCGACCGCTCTCGAAGCTGTATCCGTACGCACGGTTCGCGGCTTCCGATACGCCTGCTTCGTACGCCACCGTCCCGTTCATCCCGAATGGCCCGAAGATGCGTGAACGCAGGAACTCTGCATACCGCTGGCCGGAAGCCCGCTCAACGATCAGCGCCAGCAGCGCGTAACCGCTGTTGCTGTAACGGTAGTCGCTGCCGGGAGTGAAGTAGGTTCGGTCCTGCCCTTCGAGCAGGTGCAACACGTCCGCGTCATGCACCTGGCGCGTATCGGCCGGGTCCATGACGTCTTCGTAATCGACCACGCCCGAGGTGTGGGTGAGCAACTGGCGAATCGTCACGTCATCGGCGGCCGCGGGCAGGGAGGGCAGCCAGCGCCTGGCGCGATCGTCCAGCGACAGCTTTCCGTCTTCGGCCAGCAACAGCACCGAAGCCGCGGTGAACTGCTTGCTCACCGACGCCAGGCGAAAGTTCGTGGACGGCGCAGTCGCGGTGCCTTGTTCCAGATCGGCCAGGCCGTAGCAATGGCGCACCACAGCCGTGCCATCGCGCACCACCAGCACGCAGGCGCCGGGCACCGCACCGTCGTAGTCGCGCATCAGCGCGTCGATCTGATTCTGCATCCGGGATCCTCCGCTCGCGCAGCTGGCGAGCAGGACGGGAACGGCAAGCCAAGCCAATGTGCGCATCTGCGCATGGTAGCTGCCGCCGTTCAATTGTGTCCGGCCAGGTCGCCGTTTGCCTGGAATACGTTGCCGGGCAGGGCCCCAGACGCACGAAAGCCCCGGCAAGCGGGGCTTCGTGTCTGGAATGAGTGGTGGAGCGGAGGAGGATCGAACTCCCGACCTTCGCATTGCGAACGCGACGCTCTCCCAGCTGAGCTACCGCCCCACGTAAGGTTGCAAAGTTTAGCGGCCGATCGGGCCGGGCGCTAGCCCCGGGCATGCACGCCTCCGTCTGCTGGCGCTGATCCCGAGGGCCGGGCTGGCGCTCATTGACCGGGGTCAAGCGTGCGGGCGACGAGGGGCGGGACAGTGGCGTTTTTCCTGCAGGACGCCGCCATGTCAGTTGTCGATACCCGTTCCCCTTCCGATGCCGCCGTCCCGCACCACGCCGATGCCCCGGACGACACGGCCGCGGGGTCGGATGACGGCGAACCTTCCCGGAGCGCCGCAGGCAGGCCGCTCGAGACGCAGCACCCCGAGGACGTTTCGAACGGCCGCATCTCGCGTCGCCGGTACGAGCGGGAAAAGCGCCAGCTCCAGATCGAGCTGCTGAAGTTCCAGGCCTGGGTCAAGGAGACCGGGCAGCGGGTGGTGATCGTGTTCGAAGGGCGCGACGCGGCCGGCAAGGGCGGCACCATCAAGCGCTTCATGGAGCACCTCAACCCTCGCGGGGCACGGGTCGTGGCACTGGAGAAACCCTCCGAGACCGAACGCACGCAGTGGTATTTCCAGCGCTACGTCGAACACCTGCCGGCCGCTGGCGAGATCGTGATGTTCGACCGGTCCTGGTACAACCGCGCCGGCGTGGAGCGGGTGATGGGCTTCTGCAGCACCGACGAGTACCTGGAGTTCATCCACCAGTGCCCGAACTTCGAACGCATGCTCGTGCGCAGTGGCGTGCGGCTGTTCAAGTTCTGGTTTTCGGTCAGCCGCGAAGAGCAGTTGCGTCGCTTCTCGCGCCGCAGGAAGGACCCGCTCAAGCAATGGAAGCTGTCGCCGGTTGACCTGGCGTCGCTGGACAAGTGGGCCGAGTACACGCGCGCCAAGGAGGCCATGTTTATCGCCACCGACACGCCGGAAGCGCCGTGGACGGTGATCCGCTCCGACGACAAGAAGCGCGCGCGCCTTAACGCGAGGCGCGTGGTGCTCAGCGCTTTCCACTACACGGCCAAGGATCGCAGCGTGGTCGCCACGCCCGATCCGCTGATCGTCAGGCCGGCGTCACGCGCTTATGAAGACGGCGAAGGCGCGGGAACTGCGAACGATGCCGTTGGAATCCATCCTGCCGAACTGGCCGGGGCCTGACGGCCTGATCAGCGACTGCCAAGCAACGGAGCCAGTCGCGGTTCCAGCGCACGACGACGCCAACCGCCCAGCGCATCGGGCCATTCGCCCTGGTCCATCAGCACTTCCAGCCAGCGGCGCGACGCGAGCACGCCGTCGGGCAGGCCCAGCTCGGCACTGCGCGCGGCCACCGCATCCTGGAGCTTGCGCAGGCGCTGCTTGTCGCGGGTCTCCGCCTGGGTCGCATCGGGAGCGTCGTTTTCGTCGGGCAGCGGCGTCGTCAGCGCATGCCAGACCGTGTCGGTCAGGCGTCGCGGCGCCTTGGGATGCGCGTCGAGCGTGCGCTGCAGCCCGGCGCGATCGATCGGCGGGTTGCGCGCCAGGTTCACAGCCAGTTCGTTGTCCAGGATCCAGCTGCGCGGACGGTCGTTGTCGCGCGCGTAGACATCGCGCCAGCGCAACAGTCGCAGCAGGCGCAGCTGCGCGTCGCGTTCGAGGAACTGCGCGCTGCGCATAGATGCGTGCGGCCAGCGCTCGGGTGCTTCGTTCTCGGCGCTGTAGACGGTGCGCGAGGCGTCTTCGGCCAGCCATTCGCGCCGGTCGAGTTCACCCAGGCGCTGGTCGAGGTGGTCGTGCAGTTCGAAAAGGTGGCGCACGTCGTCGGCCGCGTATTCCAGCTGCGCCGGAGACAGCGGACGGCGCAGCCAGTCGGAGCGCGTCTCGCCCTTGGGCAGGGCCACGCCGGTGACCTGTTCGACCAGCTTCTGGTAGCCCAGTCCGCCGCCGATTCCGGCCAGCGCGGCGGCCAGCTGGGTGTCGAACAGCGGCCGCGGCACCACGCCGCAGGCGTGCCGGAAGGCCACCAGGTCTTCGCTGGGGCTGTGCATGATCTTCAGGATCGACTCGTCCGCCAGGATCTCGGCGATGGCCTCGAACATGCCGGGCTTGAGCGGGTCGACCAGCAGGATCTGCGGCTCGCCCGAGGCGTCGTCCAGCGCGATCTGCACCAGCGCCAGCTGCGGCCAGTAGGTGCGCTCGCGGATGAACTCCGTGTCCAGGCCGATCCGTCGCGGCCGTGCGGCCATGCGATTGCGGAGTTCGGCGGGGTCGGTGATCCAGTCGACGGGCATGTGCTGGGCGATGCAGGCGGCGAGGTTGCCGGGGCGGGCGACAATAGCCTACTTTCGACGCTCCCGGCGCCGCGTGGATGAATCCGGGAAGTCGTGACGCATGCCCGATGTGAGGCGAGGAGGACGATTGCGCGCATTGCTGTTGGCCGGAATCGTGACGCTGGCATTGGTCGCCGGCTGCTCGCGCGAGCCCTCCACGCCATCGCGGGACACCGAACGCGCGGCGCGTACGCCCATCGTCACCATCAGCGAAGACCAGGCCGTCTCGCCCGTTCCGCCGTGGCGCGTGCCGACGGTGCAGGTGACCGACGAGAACGTGAAGGAACTCAAGGGGCAGGCGGCGAAAGCGTTGGCGGAAGGGCGCCTGTTCGGCGGGCCCGCCGACGCCGTGCCGCTGTACTTCGCGCTGCGTCGCTACGACCCGGAAGACGCCGCCGCCAATCGCGGCTTCGACCTGTCGCTGGCGATGCTGGTCAAACAGGGCGACGAGGCCCTGTCCGCACTGGACCAGGACCCGCTGTCGCTGCGTCGTGCGCACGAACTCGCCGCGGTGATGCGCGCGATCGCTCCGGGCCATCTGGACGTCGTCGACTATCTGGCCCGCCTCGATCGCACCGACGAAGCGCAGGAAGCCAACCGCCTGGGCGAGGAGGCCCTCAACGCCGGCCGCCTGGGCGTGGGTGGCGGGCAGGGCGATGCGTTGACTTATTTCCGCCAGGCGCTGGAGCTGCGGCCGGGCGATATGCGCGCATGGCAGGGCATCGCGGCCGTGGAGAGTGGCCTGATCCGGCGCGCGGAACTGGCGGCCGATCGCGACGATTTCGCCGGTGCGCAGCGCGAGCTCGACGTTGCCGCGAAGGTGCGTCCGCCCTCCGCGACGGTGGAGGATGCGCGCGCGCGCATGGCGATGCAGCGCATCGTCCGCGTCAATGCACTGCGCGACGCAGGTCTGGCCGCGCTGCTGCGCGAGGACGGTATCGACGAAGCGCGGCGGCAGCTCGCGGTGATGCTGCGCATCGCGCCGGCCGCGGACCCGGCGACGGCCGAACTGCGCCAGCGCATCGATCTGGCCACGCACTACGGCCTGTTCCGTCCGGGGCAGGTGTTCACCGATGCGATGAAGGGCGGCGGGCGCGGGCCGCAGATGGTCGTGATCCCGCACGGTGCGTTCCGGATGGGATCGGAGGAAAACGAAGGCGAGGAGAACGAACGTCCCGCCCGCAACATCCGTTTCGATCGCGGCCTGGCCATGTCGCGCACCGAAATCACGGTGGGCGAATTCCGACGCTTCATGCAGGCCACGCGCCACCGCGCACGCGCGACGCGGCGCGGCTATTCCACCGCCTATGACGAGCGCGCCGGCAGCCTGGTCCGGCGTGGCAATGTCGACTGGCAGTCCGGCTATGCCGGTAAGCCCGCGGCCGACAACATGCCGGTGCTGCACGTCAGCGCCAAGGACGCGCTGGCCTACGCCGAGTGGTTGTCCGGCCAGACCGGACAGCGCTATCGGCTGGCCAGCGAGGCCGAGTTCGAATACGCGCTGCGTGCGGGCGGGCGCGGTCGTTACCCGTGGGGCGACGGCGCGCCGCCGGTAGGGGCGGGCAATTTCACTGGCGGACTGGACGTCTCGCCCAGCGGCCGGCGCTGGCGCAACGCCTTCGCGGGCTATGGCGACCGCGCCTGGGGTCCGGCTCCGGTCGGCAGCTATCGGCCGAACGCCTTCGGCATCCACGACCTGGCCGGCAACGTGAGCGAATGGGTCGCCGACTGCTGGCACGACAGCTTCCGGCGCGCGCCGCGCGATGGCGCGGCCTGGCTCAACCCCGGCTGCCGTTCGCGTGTGGTGCGGGGCGGTTCATGGGCCAGTTCGCCCGCGCAGACACGTTCGGCGTGGCGCCAGGGCAGTGACGCCAACACGACGAGTGCCCGGATAGGGTTCCGCGTAGTACGCGAAATCTGAAACCCGGACGAAAACGGCAGTTCCAACGGACGGAACAGGAGAGAACACAGATGCGGATCGACCCGTTTGGCGGTAGTTCCCGGCAGGCCAGGCCGCGCCGCGGCTTTGGCGGCATTCGCTGGTGGATCCTGATCCTGTTCGCCGGTTATGCGGCGTGGCAGTGGTTCGGCAGCGCGCGCGTGGATCCCTACACGGGCGAAAAGGCGCATTACGGCACGACCGCCGAAGAGGAAGTGCAGCTCGGCGCGCAGGCTTTCCAGCAGGTGCTCGGGGACGCGAACGCCCAGGGCGCTTTGTTGCCGTCTGACGCGCAGCAGAGCCAGGAAATCCGCGAGATCGCGCAGCGCCTCGTGCAGCGCGTGCCGCAGGTCACCGCCGCGCTCGCCCAGCAGCACGGGCAGCAGACGCCGACCGATCACCAGAACTTCCAGTGGGACGTGGCCGTGATCCAGTCCGAACAGGCCAACGCCTTCTGCCTGCCCGGCGGAAAGATGGCGGTCTACACCGGCCTGATTCCGGTGGCGCAGAACCGCGATGCGATGGCGGTGGTGATGGGGCACGAGATCGCCCACGCACTGCTGCGACATGGCAGCCAGCGCATGGCGCAGCAGAAGCTGGTGCAGATGGGGCAGATCGCCGCGGGCATGGCCGTGGGCGGAATGGATCCGCAACAGCAACAGGCGGTGATGGCGGCGCTGGGTGCCGGCGCGCAGTACGGGTTCATCCTGCCGTACGGGCGCAACCACGAGACCCAGGCCGACAAGGTGGGCCTGATGCTGGCCGCCGCGGCCTGCTACAACCCGCAGGAAGCGATTCCGCTGTGGCAACGCATGTCCGAGTTGGGCGGTGGCGAGCGGCCGCCCGAATTCGCCTCGACCCATCCCGACCCGGCCAACCGCATCCAGGTGCTGCAGTCGCTGATGCCGCAGGCGGAGCAATACCGGCAGCAGTTCTGCGGGCCAGGGGCGAACGCGACGGCGGCCCTGCACTGAGCTGAGGGCCGGTGGCGGCTCGGAGCGGCCTGCCCCAAAAGACGAGGCCCGCCGGGTGGGCGGGCCTCATGAATGCGGTCGTGGAGCGTCGGGTTCAGCGCTTGGTTTCGGTGCCCTTGGGCTTGGCCCCCGGCGTGGTGCTCTGGCCGACACTCCCGGACAGGTTGCGCTGGAACTCGTTCCACATCGCCAGGTTGCGTTCGGTGAGCTGGTTCATCAGCGCCCAAGGCGTCTGGCCGAGGATGCCGCCCATCTGGTTGCGGAACTGCTGCTGCTGGTCCAGGAAGACCTGCATCGAGCGCTCCAGGTAGCTGCCCATGAAACCCTGCAGCGAATCGCCGTAGAAGCGGATGATCTGGCTGAGCAGCTGGGTGGACAGGACCGGCTCACCGTCCTGCTCGTGCTCGGCAATGATCTGCAGCAACACCTGCCGGGTGAGGTCTTCGCCGCTGCGCGCATCGCGCACTTCGAACTCCTCGCCGTCGACGATGAGCTGCCGGACGTCCTCGATGGTGATGTAACTGGAAATCTCGGTGTCGTAGAGCCGTCGGTTCGGATACTTCTTGATGACGCGCATCGAGGCCATTGAGCTTCGGCTCTAAATCGTGATGCTTCGCAGCATGGCGCAGCCCGCGGGGCCTTGCAACTGGTGACTTGCAGGCGCGGCCGACACCGGTGGCATCCGACAAACCGCGCCGCGCACGTGAATAGGGAAGCCGGCGCGCGCCGGGCAGCGAGCAGATCGGCAGAGGCGATGCGGGCTCACCAGCCCATGTGGTGGCCGCCGTTGATGTCGAGGTTCGAGCCGGTGATCCAGGCGGCCTCGTCGGCGACCAGGAAGGACACGGCGTACGCGATCTCGTCCGGAGTGCCCAGCCGGCCCGTGGGAATCTCGGCGACGATCTTGGCGCGCACGTCCTCTGGCACCGCCATCACCATGTCGGTGGCGACGTAACCCGGGGACACCGTGTTGACGGTGACGCCGAACCGCGCGTTCTCGCGTGCCAGCGAAATGGTGAAGCCGTGCATGCCAGCCTTGGCCGCGGCGTAGTTCGCCTGACCGTACTGGCCTTTGAGGCCATTGATGGAACTGATCTGCACGATGCGGCCCCACTTGCGCTCGCGCATGCCCTCGATCACCGGCCGGGTGACGTTGAAGCAGGAATTGAGGTTGGTGCCGATCACCTCGTTCCACTGCACCGGCGTCATCCGGTGGAAGGTGGAGTCGCGGGTGATGCCGGCGTTGTTGACGAGGATCTCGATGGGGCCAAGCTGCTGCTCGACATCGCGCACCAGCTGCTCGGCCTGTACCGGGCACGACACGTCGCCCTTGGCCAGCACGACATCGACGCCGTTCTCGCGCATGCGGGCCTGCCACGCGCCGGCGCGTTCCTCGTCGCGATAGTTGGTGGCCACGCGATGGCCCATCTTCGCCAGACGCTGGATGATGGAAGTGCCGATACCACCGGTGCCGCCGGTGACCAGGGCCACGCGAGACTGCATCGTTCTTTTCTCCGGATGGGGAGCCGCGTCGCACGCGGCCGGTTTCGATTCTATGCGCCAATCCTAGTCGGCGATCATGCGTAGCAACGATGACGTTTCGTGCGGATCAGCGGCGCGGATGGCGGCCGGATCGAAAGCGCGCAACGCACGTTCGAGCAGGTCCGCGGGGCCGGTCGCATCGGCCAGGGCGGAGGGGGCCTGACCCAGCCGGGCCCAAGCCGCGCGCAGAGCGGGCAGGGGATCGCCGGGATCCACGGGCTGCGAGGCGTCCGACTTGGACAGCTTGCGTCCATCGGGGCCCAGCACCAGCGGCAGGTGTGCGTACCTCGGCGTCGGCAGTCCAAGCGCGCGCTGCAGGAGGATCTGCCGCGGCGTGGAGTCCAGCAGGTCGGCACCGCGCACCACGTCGGTAATGCCCTGCGCGGCATCGTCCACGACGACCGCCAGCTGGTAGGCCCAGAACCCGTCCGCGCGACGCAGCACGAAGTCGCCGACCTCCTGCGCCACGTCCTGTTCGACCCGGCCCTGGATCGCGTCGTCGAACGCGAGCACGCTGCCGTCGGGCACACGCAGCCGCACGGCCGGGTCCGGTCGCGACGATCGCGCCACGCAGGACCGGTGAATGCCATGCACCGCGGCGAGGTCGGTACGGCTGCAATGGCATTCGAACGCCAGCCCTTCGGCCAGTAGACGGTCGAGTGCCTCCTGGTACAGGTGGGATCGTGTGCTCTGCCAGACCACAGGACCGTCGGAAATGAGCCCGAACGCCTCTAGCGCGGCGAGCTGGCGGTGCGCCGCCCCGGCCACCTCGCGGGGCGGGTCGAGGTCCTCGATCCGCACCAGCCATTCACCGCCGGCATGGCGCGCGAGCAACCAGCTGCCGAACGCCGCCAGCAGGGAACCTGCGTGCAGATCGCCGGTCGGAGAAGGAGCGAACCGGCCGCGGTAGCGGGTCGCCTTTGGTGCAATCAGGTCACTGGCTTGCTCGGGCACGGCAAGTTACTGGTTTCACTTGAATTCAACGGCAGCGTGCCACATTTTCCCGATACGACGCGCATGGTGCGCGGAAGGTTTTCGTCATGTTCAAACGCATCGCCCTGTTCCTGGCCACCAATCTGGCCGTACTGGCCCTGCTCAGCATCGTCATGGCGGTGCTGCAGAACTTCTTCGGCATCCAGCTGCGCGGGCAGGGTGGCCTGCTGGTCATGGCCACCGTGTTCGGCTTCGGCGGCTCGCTGATCTCGCTGATGATGTCCAAGTGGGTTGCCAAGCGCTCCACCGGTGCCTACGTCATCGAGCAGCCGCGCAACGAGTCCGAGCAGTGGCTGGTCAACACGGTTCGTCGCCAGGCCGAAGCCGCCGGCATCAAAATGCCGGAAGTCGCGATCTATGACGCGCCGGAGATCAACGCGTTCGCCACGGGCCCCAGTCGCAACAACTCGCTGGTCGCGGTGTCGACCGGCCTGCTGAGGGCGATGAACCGCGACGAGGCGGAGGCCGTGCTGGGCCACGAGGTCAGCCACGTCGCCAACGGCGACATGGTCACCATGGCGCTGATCCAGGGCGTGCTCAACACGTTCGTCATCGTGCTGGCACGCGTGGTCGGCCGCGTCATCGATGGCTATCTCAATGGCAACCGCGAGGGTGGCCCGGGCCTTGGCTACTTCGTCATCGTGTTCGTGCTGGACATGATCTTCGGACTGTTCGCCAGCATGATCGCGATGTGGTTCTCGCGTCACCGCGAGTTCCGCGCCGACGCCGGCGGTGCCCGCCTCGCCGGCCGCGAGAAGATGATCGCCGCGCTGCAGCGTCTGTCGCAGACCTACGGTGAAAGCACCCTGCCCAAGACGGTGCAGGCTTTCGGCATCAGCGGCGCGGTAGGCCACGGCCTGCGTCGCCTGCTGATGAGCCACCCGCCGCTGGAGGAGCGTATCCAGACCCTGCGCAATGCGCCGGTGGAACAGGTGCGCGGCACGGTGGTCGGCTGATCGCACGAGCGCTGCCGAAGCAAAGAAAAAGCCCGCCGTATGGCGGGCTTTTTCTTTGGCGCGTGGCGTCGGTTTCGGGCCACTCTGGACGGCACTGGCTTGGTGCGGGCCATCGCCCCTTCATCCTTCGACTTCGGCGCTTCGCGCCTACGCTCAGGACGAACGGTGGAACGGTCCTCCGACCTCCGGACCCCCGATCAGAACTCGTAGTCCATCGCCGGTCCGGGCGGTGCCAGGAAGTTGCCCTGGGCGTAGTCGATCCCCGCGCCGAACAGGATGCTCATGCTGCCTGCGTCCTGTACGAATTCGGCGATGGTCGTCTTGCCCAGTTCGCGTGCCTTCTCGGCGATCTCGCGAACGCGCTGCTGGTGGTCCGGATTGCCGGACAGCTCCTGCATGAAGCTGCGGTCGATCTTCAGCACGTCGGCATTGAAGTGGGTCAGCAGCTGGAACGAGTTGAGGCCCACGCCGAACTGCTCCAGGCCCACGCGCACGCCGTACTGCGAGACCTGCGCCTGGAATTCCTGCGCCGCACGCAGGTGCGTGAACACCTTTGACTCGGGCAGCTGCAGGACCAGCTGTCGGCCGTCGGCACCGTGCTTGGCCAGCTTTTCCTGGATGTACTGGCGCAGGGTGTCGTCCTGCAGCGAGGCCTGGGTGATCTTCACCAGCACCGTGGTCTGCCGACCGTTGCGCATGCGCTCGCCGATGACGGCAATGGCCTTGCCCACCACCCAGCGGTCAATCTCCCACAGCAGGCCGTGCTCCTCGGCGATCTGCAGGAACGCCATCGGCGGCACCAGCTCGCCGTGCTCGCCCTGCAGTCGCAGGTAGGCCTCGTACATCTCCACCGCCTCGCCGTGCAGGGCGATGAGCGGCTGGTATTCCATGACGAAGCGGTCGGCATCCAGCGCGTCGCGGATGCGGGCGACCCAGGCCTCGACACGCTCCTCCTCGGCGCGATCGGCTGCGCCCGGGTCGAACAGTTCGGTGCGGTTGCCCCCGACGCCACTGGCCGACTGCAGGCACTGGCTGGCCTTGCCCAGCACGGCGGTGATGCTGGCGATCTTCTCGCCGATCTGCACGCCGCCGATGCTGACGGTGGTGCTGAGCGAGCGGTGGTCGGTCTCCAGTACGGCGTTGGCGAACGCGTTGCGCAGGGTTTCGGCCAGCTGCGTGGTGCGACGGTGGTCGCTGCCGGGCGTCAGGATCGCGAACTGGTGTTCGCCGAAACGCGCGGCGACGTCCCTGGGGCCGAGAGCGGTGCGCAGGCGGTCGGCCATGGCGGCTACCAGCGTGTCGGCAGCATCCAGGCCGATGTCCTGCAGCAGGCGGTTGAAGTGGTCTGGCTCGACCAGCAGCAGGCCGTGGTGCGCGCCGTCCTGTGCGGCGGCGGCCACGGCGTCCTCGAGTGAGCGCAGGAAGGTGGCGCGGTTGAGCAGACCGGTGACCTGGTCGCGCTGGCGCAGTTCCTCGACCTCGCGCGCGAGCTCCGGGTCCACCTCCTGCCGGCGCAGGATGACCTGCAGGCAGTTCTCGCCCTCGTACGTGGCGGGCGTGAACTCCATCACTGCCGGGAACTGGTTGCCGTCCAGCGTGCGCGCTTCGGTCTCGTGGCGCGGTGGCGCCTCGCCGCGGCTAATCTGCTTGAGCAGCTGCTTGAAGCCTTCGACCTTGCCCGGGGCGATCAGGTCGAGCAGCGACATGCCCTCGATCTCGTCGAAGGACTCGAAGCCGAACACTTCCAGATACGCGCCGTTGGCGCGGATGTGCATGCCTTCGTGGATGTAGGCGATGGGCTCGCGCGAGGAGTCGATCAGCGCGTCGCAGCGGCGCTCCGTCTCGCGGATGTGGGCTTCCAGGCGGCGCTGCGAGCGGCGCGCTTCCAGGTCGGCCCATTCCTTGCGGACGGTGGTGATCAGGTGGTCGTTGCGGTTGCGCAGCAGCACGCCACGCGCGCCGAGGGTGATGGTTTCCAGCAGGCGGGTGTCGTCCACGGTATCCAGCAGCATGAGCACCGGCAGGTCCTTGCCGCTGGCGTCCACCGCCTGCATCACCTTGGTGATGGGCACCAGGCCGGCCTCGCGCGCGGCCAGCACCAGGTCGGGCGGCTGGGAAGTGATCAGGGTGCCGAGTTCGGCCTCGCTCTCGGGCCGCGACGGGCGTACCGCGATACCGCTGTTGCGTAGCGCACTCACGATGGCCTCGGCCGCTTCAACGCTGTCGTCGACGATCAGCAGGCGCAGCGCCGTGTCTTTGCCGAATTGCATTGCGTCACCTCCCCAAGCGCGTTTTATGACATGAACGGGCTGTTCAGTCCATGCGCAGGGACTTGAACTGGGGGATATGACGAATTAGCGACCGATCGGGCACGAACTTGAGACGATGGTCGCGCAAACGACGACGAACGCTACGCGGAGTGGATCGGACGCTTGCCCGGGTCGCCGGCGACCTCGCGCACCAGGCGCGGCACCAGGTAGCCGGACAGGCGCGCGGCCAGATCGCGATGCAGGCGCAGCGCCACCTCGTCCGGGACCTCGAAATGCGCCGCCCCCTGCACGCGGTCGAGCTGGTGCAGGTAATAGGGCAACACGCCCGCCGCGTGGCCGCGTTCGCTCAGCTCGGCCAGGGCGTCCACCGAGTCGTTGACTCCGCGCAGCAGCACGGCCTGGTTGAGCAGCAGCGCGCCGGTGCCGCGCAGGCGTTGCAGGGCGGCGTCGACGCTGTCGTCGAACTCGCTGGCGTGGTTGGCGTGCAGGACCACCGTGACCGGCCAGGGCAGGGCATCGAGCCAGTCCACCAGCGCATCGTCGACGCGCTCGGGCAGCACCACCGGCAGGCGCGTGTGCACACGCAGGCGCTTGAGGTGCGGGATCGACGCGAGGGCGTCGGTGAGTTCGGCCAGCTTGGGCGTGGCCAGCGACCAGGGGTCGCCGCCGGACAGGATCACCTCGTCGATGGCCGGGTCCGCGCGGATTGCCTCCACCGCTTCGCGCCACCCGGCCGCCGCGGCGGTTTCCTCCGCGTACGGGAAATGTCGGCGGAAGCAGTATCGGCAATGGATCGCGCAGCTGCCCGTGGCGATCAGCAGGGCGCGCCCGCGGTATTTGCGGATGACGCCATGGCCGGCCTTGGCCTGCGAATCGCCGACCGCGTCCAGGCTGAAGCCCGGCATCGGCTGCATTTCCGCGTCCAGCGGCAGGACCTGGCGCAGCAGCGGATCGTTCGGGTCGTTCGGGCGCATGCGGGCGACGAAGCCGCGCGGGACGCGCAGCGGGAACTGCGCGGCCGCATCGTCGGAGATCGCCAGCCCGGCCGATTCCAGTCCCAGCACTGCCAGCAGTTCGCGCGGGTCGCGCACGGCATCGCGCCACAACTGCTGCCAGCGAGGGGTGGCGGAGACGGGGGCGTGCTGGGGAATGGGGGCAGCGGGTATCATGTCGGACCGGTTTTCCTTGCGCCGCGGCCTTCAGGCCGGGCACAACAGCCCGACATTCTAGCCTTCGCTGCCCTCGCGCGGCCGGCGCCCGTTACCTATTCACTTAGCAAGCAGGAGTTCCACCATGGCCAGCCTGGGCATGAACGACGTCAAGACCGGACAGAAGATCCTGGTCAACAACGACCCGTGCATCATCACCGAGACCGAGTACGTCAAGCCGGGCAAGGGCCAGGCGTTCACGCGCGTGAAGTACCGCAGCATCAAGTCGGGCCGCGTGGTCGAAATGACCATGAAGGCCACCGACAGCGTGGAGCAGGCGGACGTCGTCGATACCGACATGCAGTACCTGTACTCCGACGGCGAGTACTGGCACTTCATGAACCAGGAATCGTTCGAGCAGGTGCAGGCCGACAAGGCCGGCATGGGCGGCGCCGAGAAGTGGCTCAAGGGCGAGGAAGAGTGCGTGGTGACGCTGTGGAACGGCACGCCCATCGCCGTGCAGCCGCCGAACTTCGTCGAGTTGAAGATCGTCGAGACCGATCCGGGCCTGCGTGGCGACACCTCCGGTGGCGGCGGCAAGCCGGCCACGCTGGAAACCGGCGCGGTCGTGCGCGTGCCGCTGTTCGTGAACCAGGAAGAGATCATCAAGGTCGACACCCGCTCCGGCGAGTACGTCAGCCGCGTGAAGTGACGCAACGGCGCGTTCGCGCGTTGCGCGGACGCCCCTGCCGTTTGCGTCATCCGGCGTAGGCCGGGATCCAGCGCCTTTGCCCTTGACTTCGAGACGCAGCGAACGCCAGAGACACTGGATTCCCGCCTTCGCGGGAATGACGAGCCAAGGAAACCGAATGACCCCCGACACCCGCCCCGAAGCCTGCGACCTGTTGATCGAAGCCGGATGGGTGGTGCCGGTGGAACCGCACGGCGTGGTCCTGGAGGATCACGCCGTTGCCGTTCGTGATGGCGTAATCGTCGCCCTGCTGCCGACCCGCGAGGCGCGCGCCCGGTTCGATGCGAAGGAAACCATCTCCCGTCCCGAGGCTGCGCTGATCCCGGGCCTGGTCAATGCACATACGCATAACCCGATGACGCTGCTGCGCGGCATCGCCGACGACCTGCCGCTGATGGAGTGGCTGCAGGGCCACATCTGGCCGGTCGAAGGCGCGGTGATGGGGCCGGAATTCGTGGCGGACGGCATCGCGTTGGGCATCGCCGAGATGCTGCGCGGCGGCACCACCTGCGCCAATGAGAACTACTTTTTTCCCGACGTGCAGGCCGCCGTGTACAAGCGCCACGGCTTCCGTGCGCGCGTTGGCCTGCCGGTGATCGATTTCCCGACCGCGTGGGCCAAGTCGGCGGACGAATACTTCGACCGCGCCGGTGAGGTCCATGACCAGTGGCGCGACGATCCGCTGGTCGCGACCACCTTCGCGCCGCATGCGCCCTACACCGTGTCGGACGCGAACTTCGAGCGCATCCGCATGCTGTCGGACCAGCTCGACGTGCCGGTGCACCTGCATACACACGAGACGGCACAGGAGGTGGTCGAGTCCCACGACAAGCTGGGCCAGCGCCCGCTCGCGCGCCTGGACCGCCTCGGCCTGGTCAACGACCGCCTGATCGCCGTGCACATGACCCAGCTGACCGACGCGGAGATCGCGTTGTGCGCGCAGCGCGGCGTCAGCGTGGTGCATTGCCCGGAATCCAACCTCAAGCTCGCGTCCGGTTTCTGCCCGGTCGGCAAGCTGCAGAAGGCCGGCGTCACCATCGCCATCGGCACCGACGGCTGCGCAAGCAACAACGACCTGGACATGTTCGGCGAGACGCGCACCGCGGCACTGCTGGCCAAGGCCGTGGCACAGGACGCCTCGGCGTTCGACGCGGCCACGGCATTGCACGCGGCGACGCTGGGCGGCGCCCGTGCGATGGGCTTCGAGTCGCTGGTCGGCTCCATCGTGGCCGGCAAGCAGGCCGATCTGGTCTGCGTGGACCTCGGCCAGCTGGAAACGCAGCCGCTGCATCACGTCATCTCGCAACTGATCTACGCGACCGGCCGCCACCAGGTGACCGATGTGTGGATTGCCGGCCACGCCAAACTGCGCCAGCGCGTGCTGGTCGACATGGACCTGGACGAACTGGTCGCCAATGCCAAGCAGTGGCGCGCGCGGATCGCGGCGATCCGCCTGACGTGATCCGTCCGTTTTTGATGCTTTCGTTCGTCGTCACCGCATACAAGCGGCGACCCGGAGAACCCGCATGACCACGCAGACTTCCAGCGACACCAATTTCAACCAGGCCGAGCTCGACAAGTTCGGCGCGCTGGCGCAGCGCTGGTGGGATCCGGAAGGCCCGCAGAAGCCGTTGCACGCGTTGAATCCGGCGCGGTTGGGCTATGTCGTGCAGCGCACGTCGCTGCAGGGCGCGCGCGTGCTCGACGTGGGCTGCGGCGCGGGCCTGCTGAGCGAAGCGCTGGCGCGCGAGGGTGCGCAGGTCACCGCGCTCGACCTGGCACCCGAGCTGGTCAAGGTGGCCCGGCTGCACGGCCTGGAAAGCGGTGTGAAGGTCGATTACCGGTTGCAGTCCGTCGAATCGCTGGCCGAGGAAATGCCCGGCCAGTTCGATGCAGTGACGTGTATGGAGATGCTGGAACACGTGCCCGACCCGGGTTCGATCATCCGCGCCTGCGCGACGCTGCTGCGTCCGGGCGGGCGCCTGTTCCTGTCCACGCTCAACCGCACCCCTGCCGCCTTCGCGCTGGCCATCGTGGGCGCGGAGTACATCGCGCGCCTGTTGCCCAAGGGCACGCACCAGTATCGCGACTTCATCCGTCCGCACGAGCTGGCCGCGTGGCTGCGCGAAGCGGGCCTGCAGCTGGAAGACGTCAGCGGCCTGATGTACGAGCCGTGGCGCAACAGCGCGCGCGTGATCGCTCGCACCGACGTGAACTACCTGGCGTGCGCGGCGAAGCCGCAGGCGTGACGCTCCCGCACCCATTTCCCTTTCGTACTGAAGCAGCATGACTTCCCGCAATTTCCCCAAGGCCGTCCTGTTCGATCTGGACGGCACGCTGCTCGACAGTGCGCCGGACATGGCCGCCGCGATCGACGCCATGCGCGCCGCGCGCGGACAGCCGCCGATGCCGCTGGCGGACCTGCGTCCGTACGTATCCAAGGGTGCACGCGCGATGGTGGCGGCGGCGTTTCCGCAGGTCGACGCTGCAGAACGCGAGCGCTGGATCCCGGAGTTCCTGGATCACTACCAGCGCGAACTCGGCCGCCATGGCGCGCCGTTCGATGGCATCGAAGCGATGCTCGCCGCGCTGGAGCAGGCCGGCACGGTGTGGGGCATCGTCACCAACAAGCCCGAATACCTCGCGCGCCAGCTGATGCCGGTGCTGGGGTGGGAGCAGCGTTGTGCGGTGCTGATCGGTGGCGACACGCTCAGTGCGCGCAAGCCCGATCCGCTGCCGCTTCTGGTAGCGGCCGAACGTATCGGCGTCGAGCAGCGCGAGTGCATCTACGTCGGCGACGACGAGCGCGACATCCTCGCGGCGCGGGCGGCCGGGATGCCGTCGGTCGTGGCGCTGTGGGGATATCGGCTGGACGAGGACGACCCGATCGCCTGGCAGGGCGACGTGATGATCGACGAGCCGGCCGAACTCGCCTTTCCCGCGGCGTGGCCGGGCCCGCGATGAGCCCTTCCGAACTCCACCACGACGACGCCCTCGAGAGCTTCCTCGACAAGTGGCGCACGCGCTGGCCGGAATGGAACGTGGTGCAGGTGTTCGTGCCGGCGCAACAACGCGAGCTCGCCTTGGCATGGGCGGCGCTGCAGCAGGAACTGACCGACGCTGCCTGGGGCGGCAGCGATGCACGTCCGGGCGAAGCCAAGCTCGCTTGGTGGATGGAGGAACTGCAGGGCTGGTCGCGTGGGCTTCGCCGTCATCCGCTCGGCAGCGCGCTGCAGCGGCAGGCCGCGCCGTGGCAGGCATTGGGTGCGGCGATTCCATCGTTGCGCGAGAGCCGCGAACGACCACGCGACCGCGAAGACGCGCTGCGCGCAGTGCTGCCTTTCGCGCAGGCCGTCGCGGCAGTGGACGCGACGCTGTTCGGTGGCACGGCTGAGGCGGGGGTTCCCGCCGTGCAGGCGTCGCTGCTGCAGGTGCGGCTGGCCCAGTTGGGCGAGGCGGGCGTGCCGCTCAGCGCGCTCGCCGGAAGTGACGGCGCTACCCGGGCCTGGAGCCAGGAGCTGTTGGCGCATTGGCCGCCGGCCGGATCGGCTCCGCGCCCGCGGCGCCTGTGGGCGGCTTTGGCGCGCCAACGACTGCGCCGTGGCGATCCGGCCCTGCCTCTGCCGCCGTGGACCGCGCTGATGGCGGCCTGGCGTGGCGTCCGCGGTTGAACCGGCCTATCGCGCCGATAGCCGCACCGGCGGGGCGCAACTGACTGTTGCAGCCTCCGGCCGGGGTCGGCCGGAAACCGGCGGCTACAATGGCCCGGCTTGCGCTCCCCCGCGCTGTCCCCACTTCATCGCCGTGACCACGATCTCGACCACTCCGCGCCGTCTTCCCGATGTCGCCTTCGACGCCGCCGCCGCGGCGCGACCGCTCGACTGGGTCGGCATGTCCAACATCGCACTGCCGCTGCGCATTCCTTCCGGCGACGGCGAACCGATCACCGTGGCCGCGTCGGTCGACGTGTCGGTCGACCTGAAGGACGCCAACGCGCGCGGTATCCACATGTCGCGCATGTACCTGCAACTGCAGAACGCCTTCGCCAGCGAGACGGTGACGCCCGCCGGCCTGCGCCGCGTGCTGCAGACGCTGATCGAGAACCAGGGCGGCATTTCCAGCGCCGCACGCCTGGTGCTGCGTTACGAGCAGTTGCTGCTGCGACCGGCGCTGGCCAGCAACAACGCCGGCTGGAAGCGTTATCCCGTCGAGATCGACGCGAGCCTGCGCGAAGGTCATCTGCATCTGGCGCTGCGCTTCGCCGTCGAGTACTCCAGCACCTGCCCGGCATCGGCGGCCCTCTCGCGCCAGCTCAACGCCGAACGCTTCGCCGAGGATTTCGCCGCCGCGCGTCCGCTCTCGACCGCGGTGGTCGGCGAGTGGCTCGCTTCCGAACGCGGCCTGGCCGCCACTCCGCACGCGCAGCGCAGCCGCGCTGACGTGCGGGTGGAGCTGCGTCCGGCTTTCGACGAGCTGCCGCTCGCTGCCCTGATCGACGCCTTGGAGCACGCCTTGGGCACGCCGGTGCAGACCGCCGTCAAGCGCGAGGACGAGCAGGCCTTCGCCCGGCTCAATGCCGAAAACCTGATGTTCTGCGAGGACGCCGCCCGCCGCGTCGCCGCCGCGCTGTCGGCCGACCCGCGCATCGAGCGTTTCGATGCCCACGTCGCCCATTTCGAGAGTCTTCACGCCCATGACGCGGTCGCCCGCGTGAGCGGGCAGGGCGCCCGCGACCCGGCCGCCTGACCGGGCCGGGTCGCCCCTCGTCGGCAAATCCGCGACACGCGTCTCAGTTGGGCTATCCTGTCCGGCCTTGCTGGGGGGCCGGACGGGTTATGGGGAAACCCTTACGTCGATGGTGCCAGGCCATTTTGGCCTCGTTCGGCATGCTCGTGGCGGCGTCCGCGTCGGCACAGCTGTTCGACGTGGCCCGGCTCGACGCCGATCCCGTGCCGGCCCAGGTGCTGGCTGGCGGGCATGCCCGCGACTTCGTCAGCGTCGACGGCCAATCCATCTTCGAGACCGTCAAGAAGCCCCGCTGGTGGCGGCTCACGGCGCGCCAGTCCGTACCGGCGGGCGAAAACCCGCATCTAGTCCTGCGCACCCCCTTTCTGAACCACGTCGAGGTCTGGCGCCCCGGTGACGTGATGCCCGTGCGCCGGGGCCTGATCGGCGATGACGCGGATCTCTCGTTTTCCACCCGCGCGCTGGTGGTGCCGTTGACCGAGGGCCTCACCGCGGGCGAGGCGATCTACCTGCGCGTGCACATGACCAGCCCGGCACCGATGCCGATCTCGGTGGAGCCACTCGCGCAGGTGCACCGGCGCGACCTGCGCCATGTCGCCCTGCGGACGCTGGTGCTCGGAACGCTGGGCGTGCTGGCGATGCTCGCGTTCGGCTTCTGGATCGGCATCGGCGAGCGCAGCTATGCCTTCCTGTTCGTCACGCTGGTTGCGCAGTCGCTGTACCTGGTGTGCATGGGCGGCGAAGTGCGGCTGGTTCCGTGGCTGTCGCAGTGGATCGGATCGGACCCGCGCGCGCCACGCATGTTCGGCCTGCTGGCCGTGCTGGCCAGCAACAGCTTCTTCGCGTTCTACCTCAACCTGCGCGACCAGCAGCCCAGGCTGATGCAGATGATCGTGGGCTGCAACGTGGCGGTGCTCGCCTTGCTGGCGGTGACGTTCGCCAGTTCCGCTTCGCTGATCGCCCTCATCGCCAACCTGGTACTGGTGGTTTCGGCCGTGACCGTGTTCGTGGCCAGCGTGCGCGGTGCGTTGCAGCGGCAGCGCGAGGCGTACTTCATGCTGCTGTCGTGGACGCCAATGGTGGTGCTGGTGGTGCTGCGCGTGGGTGAACTGCTCGGCGGCTGGACCAACCCGGAGTGGATGGAATACGCCTTCCCGATCGGTTTCGCGATGGGCGGACTGGTGCTGATGATTGGCCTGACCGATCACATGCATCAGTTGCGTCGCGACCGCGATCACGCCAATCACCTAGCCACCTATGACGCGCTCACCGGCGCGCTGACCCGCTCGGCCGTTACCGAGCGGCTGGATGCGCTGGCGGCCGCGGCGCAGAGCGCGCGTCGACCGCTGTCGGTCGTGTTCTTCGACATCGACCATTTCAAGCGCATCAACGACGAGTACGGTCATCGCGTCGGCGACCAGACCCTGCGCATCGTCGCGCTGCGCGCGCGCAACCGGCTGCGTACCTACGACCTGTTCGCGCGCTACGGCGGCGACGAGGTGCTGGTGGTGCTGCCCGACACGCAGCTGCGCGAAGCGCTATGCGTGGCCGAGAACCTGCGTGCGGCGGTGAATTGCCGGCCGTTGTCCATCGACAACCGGCTGTTCAACGTCACCCTAAGCCTGGGCGTGGCGGAGCTCCATAACGGCGAGAGCGTGGAAAAGCTGCTCGAGCGCGCGGATGCCGCGCTCTATGCCAGCAAGTACGCCGGACGCGACCGCGTCACCGCCTACACCGCCGCGCGTGTTCGCGTGAGCGCGACGGTCACATGAGCCCGCGCACCCGGCACGACGCGCACGCTGGCGCGGCTCCGCCCATGGCCGCGGACGGCTGACCATGTTCGTTCGGGAATGGATGCCCATGCGAAATCTCCTGCAACTACTCGTTCTGTTCGTCTCGATGGCGCTGCCGTTTCCCAATCCGAACCCGAAGATGGTGACCCCGCACGATCTGGAAATGACGCCGAGCCATTACGCACTGGGTCGCGTAAAGCCGGCGGCTTCGCCGATCCTGGGCTGATGGAGCTGGCGGCGCACAACATCGGATGTGCGCCGTTTCCCGCTCGGCAGAAGCGCTCGCCTTGCTCGTCATCCCCGCGCAGGCGATCTCGCCTTTGCTCGTCATCCCCGCGAAGGGGATCTCTTGCCTTTGCTCGTCATCCCCGCGAAGGCGGGGATCCAGGGACTTTCCACGCTTTCCCGGCTGTGTTTGAAGAGCAAGAGCACAGCTTTCCTCCATCTAAAGCCGATCGCGTCACTTTTCTTTGCTGACCCAAAGTCCGACCGGTGCTCGTCATCCCCGCGAAGGCGGGGATCCAGGGACTTTCCACGCTTTCCCGGCTGTGTTTGAAGAGCAAGAGCACAGCTTTCCTCCATCTAAAGCCGATCGCGTCACTTTTCTTTGCTGACCCAAAGTCCGACCGGATTCCCTCCGTCAAACGTAACCCCAAGAAAGGGTCTTCCCCGACAAAGCAGTCCTACGGCCGGCGAAGGAGTCGGTGCCCCGCAAGTCGGTACGGCCTACGTCCGCGGGCCCGCGCTTGCGGCGCGGGCGTTCGGGCAATGCGCAAGCCAGTGGCTCGCAAGCACGCATCGCCCTCACTCCGGGCCTCCTTGCTCAGCACCACACGTCCATGTGCGGCGCCCTAGGGGTCTAGGAACATGTTGGGCTGTTCAACAGCAATAGCGCAGAAAGCGAGAAACGATCGCGATCAAGGCGGCAGTAGACGCGGAATGTCGGCCATGCCCGTTGCTCTCATGATCCATCGACTGCGCTTCGCAAACGCGCACGTGCGCTTTCACACTCCGCAGGACTAGCGCGTCCGCTCCAGCACCAGCAACGGATCGATGCGCACGTCGAACCAGTTCATTCCCCAGTGCAGATGCGGCCCGGTCGCGCGGCCCGTAGCTCCTACCGCACCAATGACCTGGCCCTGCGTGACGCGATCACCGACCTTCACGTCGATCCTCGACAGGTGCAGGAAGTTCGAGCTCACGCCGTAACCATGATCGATCAGCAGCGTGCCGCCGGTGAGGTAGAGGTCCGGCCCGGCAAAGGTCACCACGCCAGCTGCGGGGGCGAGGACGGGCGTGCCGTCCGGCGCTGCGATGTCCATGCCCGAGTGGGGCGTCTTGGGCGTGCCGTTGTACACGCGCTGGTTGCCGAAGCGGCCGCTGATGCGTCCCTGCACCGGCCAGATGAAGGCCTGCGCGAAGTCGGTGCGGTCGTCGTCGCGTTGGCGCGCGGCGGTGACCTGCGCCTGTTCGCGCTCGATGCGTGCGGCGATCTCCGGCGGCGGATTCACCGTCGCCGTCGGCACGCCGCGGATGTTCTCGATCGGCCAGTCGCGCGGGGTTACCGCGATGGCGATGTCCTGTCGGCGCCCATCGGGCGTTGTGACCTGCACGCTGGCCGGACCGGTGTCATCGCGGCCCACACCGAACACGACCGTGCCGTAGGGCGTGGCACGCAGCGTGCGCGCTTCGTAGCGCACCGTGCTGCCAGCCGGCACCTTGCCGAACACCAGCGAGCCCTGCTGCACCGAAGACGGAAACACCACGCGAAGATCCGTGTTGGGATTCGCGCTGGCCTGGACAGCGGTAACCGGCGTGCCGGCGCAGGCGCTGCCGGTCGCTACGAGCAGGCACGCGAGCGCGCATCCGAGCGCGCGCGTCGCCGTCATCGATCGAAGGCCAGGCGCTGGCCCTGCGGCTTGCCAACCAGTTGCCGGCCGTCCCAGACCAGCTCGCCGTTGACCCAGGTCGAAGCGATCCGCGAGCGGAAGGTCGTGCCCTCGAACGGCGACCAGCCGCACTTGGACAGCACATCGGCGCGCTGCACGGTGAACGGCGTGTCGTCCACCAGCACCAGGTCGGCGGCATAGCCTTCGCGCAGAAAGCCGCGGCCGTGCACGTCGAACAGCTGCGCCGGCGCGTGCGCGAACTTCTGCACCACCTGCGCCGTGGTCAGGCGTCCCTCGTGGACCAGTTCCAGCGCCGCCACCAGTGCGTACTGCACCAGCGGCAGTCCGCTGGGCGCACCGGTGTACGGACGCGATTTCTCTTCCAGGGTGTGCGGCGCGTGATCGGTGGCCAGCACGTCGATCACGTCCGTGGCCAGCGCCTGGATCAGCGCTTCGCGGTCGCTTGCGTCCTTGATCGACGGGTTGCACTTGATCAGGTGGCCCAGCCGCTCGTAGTCGGCGCGATCGAAGCGCAGGAAATGGATGCAGGTCTCGGCCGTGATGCGCTTGCGGCTGCCGTCGGCGCGCACCAGCGGGCCCGGTTCGAACAGCGCCAGTTCGTCGGCGGTGCTGATGTGCAGCACGTGCAGGCGCGAGTCGTGCTTGCGCGCCAGCGACAGCGCCAGTTGCGTGGACTTCATGCATGCCTGGCGCGAACGGATGTCCGCATGGCACGCGGCGGGGATGTCGTCGCCATACTTCGCCTTGTAGCGGGCGAGCTCGGCATCGATCATCGGCGTGTCTTCGCAATGCGTGATGATCGGCGTCGGCGCGTCGCGGAAGATGCCGTCGAGGATCTCCGGGTTGTCCACCAGCATGTTGCCTGTGGATGCGCCCATGAACACCTTGATGCCAGGCGCGCTGCGCGGATCAAGCGCCCGGATCGCGGCGAGGTTGTCGTTGCTCGCGCCCAGGTAGAAGCCGTAGTTCCCCCATGCGCGGCCCTCGGCGCGGCGGTATTTGTCTTCCAGCGCCGCCGAATCCAGCGTCGGCGGGCTGGTGTTGGGCATGTCCATGAAGGTGGTCAGCCCACCCGCAACGGCGGCGGCGGACTCGGTCGCCATGTCCGCCTTGTATTCCAGTCCGGGTTCGCGGAAGTGCACCTGGTCGTCGATCATGCCCGGCAGCAGGCGCCGCCCCGCGGCATCGACCACGCGCTCGCCGGCATGTGCGTCCAGGCTGCTGCCGATCTGCGTGATGCGGCCGGCGTCCATGCGCAGGTCGCCTTCGAACTCGCGACCTTCATTGACCAGGCGTGCGTTGACGATCAGTGTCGAGGGCATGTGTGTTTTCCGGATGAAGACGCATCGGGCACGGGATCGAACCCGCCGGGATGCAGGGGATGGCAGCGCGCTATGCGGCGAACCGCCAGCCAGCCGCCCTTGATGGCGCCGAAGCGGGCGATCGCCTGCATGGCGTATTCCGAGCACGTGGGATGGAATCGGCAGCGCGGACCAAGCAGCGGGCTGACCCAGCGCTTGTAGCCGCGAAGTGCGACGATGAGCAGGCGGTCGATCACGGTTCCTTAATGCGGCCGGGCAGTAGAAGTGCGGTTGCCGCAGGTGCCGGGGCAGGGTATAACAGCGCGCTTTCCCGTCACAAGGCTTCATGTCCGGGCGACCGGAAGAGGTCGGCCGGATCTGGCGGAACCGGTGTCATCGACCGTTCCGCATCAGTCGTTGCGGCACTTGCATGCCGTAACGCAAAGTGGGGCATGCTGTGCTCCGCACCGCCTCCGGATTCCCGTCCGGGGGTCCTCAGGGAACAGAAGGACACGTCGCTCGTGGCAGTGAAAAAAACCGCGAAGAAGGCCGCAAAGGCCGTCAAGAAGACCGTCAAGCCGGCCGCCAAGAAGGCCGCGTCCAGCAAGCCCGCAGCAAAGAAGTCCGCGGCCAAGCCGGCAGCGAAGAAGGCGGTGACCAAGCCCGCAGCAAAGAAGGCCGCTCCCGCCAAGCCGGCGCCGAAGAGGGCCGTCGCGAAGAAGGCTCCGGCCAAGGTCGCCACCAAGTCCGCCGCTACCAAGAAGGTCCTCGCCAAGAAGGCGGCGGCTCCCGCCAGGAAGCCGGTCGCCAAGCAGGCTCCGGCGCCTGCCAAGAAGGCTGCAGCGCCGGCCAAGACGCCGGTCGCCAAGCCCGCACCAGTCAAGGAAGGCAAGCCCGCTGCCGTAAAGGCGGAGAGCAAGCCTGTTGTCAAAAAACCCCCGCAAAGTACGGCAGCTGCGCCCGCGCCGGCACAGCCTCCCGTCAGCAAGCCAGAAGTTGCCAAGAATCCAGTGACGCAATCCGCATCCAACAAGGCGCCTGCATCCAAAGCGGCGGCCGCCAGCACACCCGCGACCAAGACCGCATCCCGCCCGGCCGGCAAGGTGGCCGTGGCCGTCGTTTCGAAGCCGCAGGCTCCCGCGCCGAAGGGCAAGGTCAAAGTCGTGCCGTACCAGACAGATGAGGCTACAGGCCGTCCGATCGTCCCGCAGGGCTACAAGCCCGGCGTCGACGAGGAATACATGAACCCGCTGCAACTCGAGTACTTCCGCCAGCGCCTGCTGCAGTGGCGCACGGATCTGGTCGAGGAATCCAAGCAGACCATCGAGAATCTCAAGGACGAAGTCCGCGACGTCGGCGACGAAGCCGAGCGCGCCACCCGCGAGACCGAGAACTCGCTCGAACTGCGCACCCGCGATCGCTACCGCAAGCTGATCAGCAAGATCGACAGCACGCTCAAGCGCGTCGACTCCGGTGACTACGGCTACTGCGTCGACACTGGCGAGGAGATCGGCCTGGAGCGCCTGGAGGCGCGCCTGACCGCCGAGCGCACCATCGACGCGCAGGAGCGCTGGGAACACCTGCAGAAGCAGATGGGCGACTGATCGCCACTGTCGGCAGCGCCACCGAAGGCCCCGCTCCAGGCGGGGCCTTTCGTTTTGGCGGAGTCGGGAGCAGGTAGCCGTACTGCCATGCTCCATGATCGTCATTCGACCGTACCTGCGAGGCGGGCGTGAGTGATGGAATGTCCGCCGGGCAGGACGCCTCGCCACGTTGACGATGTCCTCAGCGTGCATGGCTCAGGATGGCCGGGTTCCAGCCAGACGGGGAGCGCGCCGGATGGGTCGAAGCATGAACAGGACCGGCGATCACGACGCCGGCAACCAGCGGATCCAGCTTGCGCTGGACGCCGCGGGCATCGGCAGCTTCACCTACTACCCGCAGGAAGATCGCGGCGAGCCGGATGCGCGCCTGCTCGCAATGCTGGGCCTTCCGCCCGATGCGCCGATGAGCCTGGCGATCGCGCTGGCGACGGTCATCCACCCGGAGGAGCGCGACGACTACGCGCGCGCGGTCGCGCAGGCGCTGGATCCTGCAGGCGAGGGCCTGCTGCAGGAAGACATCCGCGTCGTATTGCCGGATGGCGCCTGCCGCTGGGTGTCCGTCACCGCGCGCACGTCGTTCGAAGGCATGCCGCCCCGGGCGGTCCGGATGGATGGCGTGGTCATCGACATTTCGGCACGCAAGGACGCCGAGGCGAAGCTGCGTGCGGTCGCGGGCTCGCAGAATTTCCTGGTGTCGCTGGGCGACGCGCTGCGGCCTGTCGAAGACCCCGCCGAGGTGATGCGCCAGGCGATGCATCGGCTCGCGCAGCACCTGGACGTCAACCGCTGCTACTACAGCGAGGTCGAGCGCAACGGCGTGCACTGCGTGGTCCAGAACAGCTTCAACCGCGGCGTGCGCAGCCTGGACGGGCGTTATCGCCTGGACGACTACAACTCCTCCAAGATCGGCATGCTGCGTTCGGCCCGGAACTTCGTGCTGAACGACGCGGAAAGCGACGAAGAGATCACCGCCGAGGAGCGCGAGCGCTATCGCGCGCTGGAGATCCGCTCGCTGATCAACGTTCCGCTGGTGAAGAACCGGCGTCTGATCGCCGTGCTGGGCATCAGCGACGTGCGTCCGCGAAAGTGGTCCGCCGACGAGATCGAGCTGGTGCGCGAAACCGCGGAGCGCACCTGGGCCGCGGTCGAACGTGCCCGTGCCGAGGCGGCGCTGCGCCAGAGCGAGGAACGTTTCCAGCAGGTCGCGCGCACCGTCGATGCCGTGCTGTACGTCATCGACGCCACGGAGAACCGGGTCGTCTACGTCAACGATGCCTACTACCGGCTGTGGAAGTTCGATCCGGCCCGGCTGCATCGACGCCGCCAGGGTTGGCTCGACCGCCTGCATCCGGACGATTCGGCGCGCGTGCGTGCGCTGTTCGATGCGTTCCTCGCCGGCGAGGGCTCGTTCGAGACCGAATACCGCATCGTGCTGGATGACGGCTCGGAACGCTGGGTGCACGACCGGGCGACGGTGGCCAGCCGCAACGAGGACGGCAGCGTTCGCGCGATCACCGGCATGGCGGCGGACATCACCCAGGAGAAGCTGGCCGAGCGCCTGCTCCGTCAGTCCGAGGAGAAATACCGCACCCTGTTCGAATCCATCGACCAGGGCTTTTGCCTGTTCGAGATGATCTACGAGGGCGGGCGGCCGATGGACTACCGGTTCCTCGAGGTCAATCCGGCGTTCGAGCGCCAGACAGGACTGGTGAACGCGGTCGGGCGCACGATCCGCGAACTCGCGCCCGCGCACGAGCAGGACTGGTACGACATCTATGGAGAAGTCGAGCGCACTGGCAAGCCGTTGCGCTTCGTGCGCCGCGCGGAGGCGCTTGACCGCGATTTCGATGTGTACGCCTTCCGCGTCGGCACCGATGATGCGCCACGAGTGGCGGCGCTGTTCGCCGACATCACCGACCGCAGGCGCATGGAGGAAGCGCTGTTGCGCGCGGACCGGCGCAAGGACGAGTTCCTGGCGACACTGGCACACGAACTGCGCAATCCGCTTGCACCGATCCGCACCGGGCTGGAGTTGCTGCGGCGCATGCATGGCGCCGCCGAGGCCGATGCGAAGTCGCTGATCGGCATGATGGACACGCAGGTGCAGCATCTGGTGCGCATGGTCGACGACCTGCTGGACATCAGCCGCATCAGCCGCGGCAAGGTCGAACTGCACCGGCGCTGCGTCGATCTGGTGGCGGAGGTGCGTACCGCGGCTGAAGCGATGCGCGCAACGTGCGAGGCGGGCGGCCGCAGGCTATCGGTCTACCTGCCGGACTCGCGAATGATGGGCCACGTCGACGCGACGCGGGTGATGCAGGTGCTGGGCAACCTGCTCAGCAACGCCTACAAGTTCACCAGCGAAGGCGGCCACATCGCACTGTCGCTGGAACGCGAGGGCGACCATGCGGTGATCCGGGTTCGCGACGACGGCATCGGCATCGCGGACGCGCACATCGAACAGATCTTCGCCACATTCATGCAGGTGGATACGTCCATCGAGCGCAAGCAGACCGGCCTTGGGCTGGGGCTGGCCGTTGCGAAGGAACTCGTCGCGATGCACGGCGGCAGCATCCGCGCGCGTAGTCCCGGGCTGGGGCAGGGCAGCGAGTTTGTCGTAAGGCTGCCTTTGGACGAACATGCCGCGGCGCCGCCATCTGCCGACGCGCGTCCGGGCGCTCCGGCTTCACCATGCCAACCGCGCCCCGTCGATCAACTTGACGTGGCGCAGGCATCGAACCGCGTGCTGGTGGTCGACGACAACCGTGCGTCCGCCGATACGCTGGCCCTGCTGCTGAGGTTGTCCGGCTTCGACGTGCGCGTGGCTTACGAAGGCAGCGAGGCGGTGCGGCAGGCGCGCGAATGGGGGCCTGACGCGGTGGTGATGGACATCGGCATGCCGGACCTCAATGGCTACGAGGCCTGCCGCCGGATGCGGGCCGATGCCAGCGGACGGCCCATGTTCGTCGTCGCGTTGACTGGCTGGGGCGGTGCCGAGGACAAGGCCGCGAGCCGCAACGCCGGATTCGACGTGCACCTGGTGAAGCCGGTGGAACCCGGCGCCGTGGCCGAACTGCTGGCCTTGCAGCTGGAATTGCAGGCGCAGGGCTCGAAGTAGCGGCGACGCCTCAGTGAAGGTCGCGCAGGTCCAGCCTGCGCAGTTTCGGCGCGAGCTTCGCCGTCACGCCGACCACCGCCAGCGTCATGCAACCACCGAAGATCACCGACGGCACCAGGCCGAGCAGCCGCGCGGCCACGCCGGATTCGAACGCGCCCAACTCGTTCGACGAGCCGATGAAGATGCCGTTGATGGACGACACGCGTCCGCGCATGTGGTCGGGCGTGGCGAGTTGCAGGATGGTCGAGCGCAGCACCACCGATACGCCGTCGCACATGCCCGACAGCATCAGCATCACCGCCGAAAGCCACAGATGCCGCGACAACGCGAATCCGATGATGCTCAGGCCGAAGCCCGCCACCGCGATCAGCAGCACGCGACCGGCATGCCGCTGCAACGGACGCCTCGCCAGGTAGATGCCCATCAGCACCGCGCCCACGGCCGGCGAAGCGCGCAGCAGGCCCAGCGCTTCCGGGCCGTAATGCAGGATCTCGTTGATGAAGGCCGGCAGCAGCGCGACCGCGCCGCCGAACAGCACCGAGAACATGTCCAGCGCCTGCGCGCCCAGCACGACCTGCGTCCTATACACGAAGCGTAGGCCTTCGCCGATGCTCTTGAAGACCGGCGCGCGCTCGGCCGGCATCGGCGGCTCGGTCACGCGCAGGGTGATCACCGCGACGGCCGCGGCGGCGGCGAACGCGGCGGCGACGAGGTAGGCCGCGGTCTTTCCGCCCCAGGCCACCAGCAGGCCGCCCATGGCCGGGCCGAACACCAGCCCGGTCTGCATCACCACGCTGCTCACGCCGGCGCCGCGGGCAAACTGCTCGCGGTGCAGCACGCGCGCGAACAGCGACATGTACACCGGCGCCAGGAACGCGCGCACGATGCCGTTCACCGCGATCGCCGCATAGATGGTCAGCGTGCCGAAGCCGAAGGCACCTGCGGGCAGCACGCCGCTCGCCACGCCGGCCAGGGTCAGCGTGGTCAGCAGCAAGCCGATGCAGGCCGCCATGCCCAGCTTGCGGCGGGGCAGGTGATCGACCGCATAGCCGGCGAACAGGGCGAAGCAGAAGTAGGGAATCACCTCGGCCAGGCCGATCAGACCCAGCGCGAACGCGTCGCGGGTGAGTTCGTACACGTGCCAGCCGACCGTCACCGCGACGATCTGGTACGACAGCATCGCCAGCAGGCGATAGGTCAGCAGGCCGGTGAATCCGCGATTGCGCAGCAGGGCGGGGATCCCGTTCGCGTCGGCAGCGGGCTCGGCCGGGACCGCTTCGCTCACGGGCGGCGGCTCACAGCGCCTGTTGTGCGCGGTCGCGGATGAACCCGAGCAGCGCGGCCAGGCCGTTGCTGCGGGTCGGCGACAGATGCCTCGCCAGGCCGATGTCGCCGATGTAGTCGGCTTCGGTGTCGGCGATCTCCCGCGCGCTGCGTCCCGAGTACACGCGCAGCGCCAGGTAGATCAGGCCCGAGACGATGGCCGAGTCGCTGATCGCGTGGAAGTCGAGCCGGTCGGCATCGCCCTCGGCGACGATCCACACCATCGACTGGCAGCCGTGCAGCCGGTTCTCCTCGCTCTTCCACTCGGCCGGCAGGTCCGGCAGTTTGCGGCCCAGGTCGATCAGGTACTGGTAGCGCTCGGACCAGTCGCCGAAGAAGGCGAACTCGTCGCGGATCGCCGCCTGAGCTTCGCGCGCGGTGGCTTCGATCGGGAAAGGACTGACAGGTGCGGCAACGGCGTTCATGTGCATGCGATTTTACGCGCGGCTGCGCAACGTACGGTGAGAGCCGCCTGCGGCGGGCCTCGACCCGCCATGAGAGGAGACAGCAGGTGATGGGGCGAAAGCGCTACGAGTCGACGCGAATGAATTCAAACTCATTCCGGATGCGGTTCGCAAAATACTCGCCCCGAGAACTTGCCGCCATTAAGGCTTCGTGAGTTTCCGGTGGAACGTCTATGTAGCGATAAACCGCTCCATTATCGAATTCGACTTCTAACACCCGGGTGTTTGGATCGTACGCAATGCTCACAAAGCCCAACGTTTGAACCACGACTTTTGTGGGGGTGTCCTTAAGTCCAATGCCGAGTCCTTCTAAATGGCGTCGGATTGCGTCTGCGCGGGCGAAATCGCGTGCTTTTTTTGCCTCTGCACGTTCTTCAATTAGGGCTAAGATTCGGCCGTCGTCGTTACTCGCACCGCGTGCGAACCACGCCGCCGGATCCTGCTGCAGCAGGCCCAGTGCCAGGCCTGCGCCGAGCAGCTCGCGCTTGAGCCGCGACTTCTCCAGCTCGGAGTCGGCCTTGCGCGCCTCGCCGGCGATGCGCGCGATCTCCGCCAGCGCCTGCGGGGTGTTGAGGTCGTCGTCCAGTGCGGCTTCGATGGTCGCGGGGATTTCGGCTTCGACCGCCACGTCGGCCAGGTCGCGCAGGGTGCCGTACAGACGATCGAGGGTGCGCACGCTCTGTTCGATCAGGCCATCCGACCAATCCAGCGGTTGGCGGTAGTGCGCGCTGAGCAGCGCGTAGCGCAGTGCTTCCGGCGGGTGCTGGCGCACCAGATCGTGCACGCGCTGGATGTTCCCCACCGACTTGGCCATCTTGGCGCCGCCGAAGTTCAGCATGCCGTTGTGCAGCCAGAAGCGCGCTAAGACCTTGCCGCCGTGCGCGCATTCGCTCTGTGCGATCTCGTTTTCGTGGTGCGGGAACTGCAGGTCCACGCCGCCGGCGTGGATGTCGATGGTGTCGCCCAGATGCGCGGCCGCCATGGCCGAGCACTCGATGTGCCAGCCGGGACGCCCGCGACCCCAGGGCGATTCCCAGCCCGGAAGGTCATCGGTGGACGGCTTCCACAGCACGAAATCGCCCGGATCGCGCTTGTAGGGGGCCACGTCGATGCGCGCGCCGGCCAGCAGTTCCTCGGGATCGCGCCGCGACAGCTTGCCGTAGTCCGGGAAGCTGGCGACGGAAAACAGCGCATGGCCTTCGGCGGCGTAGGCATGGCCGGCCGCGATCAGGCGCTCGATCATCGCGATGATCTGGTTGATGTGTGCGGTCGCCTCGGGCTCCAGGTCCGGCGGCTTGACGCCCAGCGCGGCCATGTCCTCGCGGTAGGCCGCGGCGAACCGGCTGGTGATCTGGCCGATCGGCACGCCCTGCTCGCGCGCGGCGTTGTTGATCTTGTCGTCGACGTCCGTGATGTTGCGGGCGTAGGCCAGCGCGCCGTAGCGCCGGCGCAGCAGGTCGGCCAGCACCCCGAACAGCACCGGGCCACGGGCGTTGCCGATATGCACGTAGTTGTAGACCGTGGGCCCGCACACGTACATCGTCGGGCGGGCGGGATCGAGGGGCACGAACGGCTCGACCCGTCGCGTCAGGCTGTTGAAGAGTTGGAGGCTCATGGGGGTACCGCCGGAAGTGCGTTCATTCTAGCGGCAGGCCCACGCCGGCTGCCCAGCGAAGATCGTGCGGACGGTTGCCGGCCGGAGTCTAAAGGCGGGGTTCAGGCCCTCACGGCGGGTTCCGCTTACAATTTCTGAACGAATTTCCGACCCGCGAGTGTGATGGCCCGTCCAGCTCTGTTCCTGCCCGTTCTGGCCGCACCCGTGATCGGGTTCGTCCTCGCCGCTTCCGGCATCGGGCAGGCGCATGCGCAGAACACGGTCATCCAGGCCGAGAACGTCCGTTTCGACTATGCCCAGGTGCTGCGCGTGACGCCGGTCTACCAGACCCTGCGCGCGACCTCGGTGGAAGAGCAGTGCGAAAGCGAGGCCAAGTCGGACTCGCGCATCTCCCGCGCGCTGGGCGCCGTCAAGGACGCCTTGAGCCGCGAGGAGAAGGAGCAGCAGGCCAGCCCCAACTGCAAGCCGGTGACAGTCGAACGCGAATTCCGCCGCCCCATCGCCTACGACGTGGACTACGTCTATAAGGGCGCCAAGTTCCGCTCGCGCCTGCCGGAAGACCCAGGAAACCGCCTGCGCATCCGCGTGTCGGTCACCCCCGTAGTCCAGCCGCCCCGCAGCCGATAGATCCGGCCCGTGCGCGCGAAGCGCGCGCGGCTTTGCCGGATCATCGTGCCCGCGAAGGCGGGGACCCACAGCAGATTGCCCGGCCCGTGCGCGCGAAGCGCGCGCGGCTTTGCCGGATCATTGTCCCCGCGAAGGCGGGGACCCACAGCAGATTGCCTGGCCCGTGCGCGCGAAGCGCGCGCGGCTTTGCCGGATCATCGTCCCCGCGAAGGCGGAACCCGTGAAGGCTGCTCGGCCCGCGCGAGGCGCGCGGCTTTGCCGGATCGTCCCCCGCGAAGGTTTCCCGGCCCTTTCGAGTGGCTTGGCTGGATCATCGGCCGCGTGAAGACGAGGACCCGCCGACGCGCGGCCGCATTGCTATTGCACCCGCCGCGGGTGCATGCGAGCATTCGCGGCCTGATGAACGCCCACTACGCCGACGCCGATGTGCTGACCTCCGCCTACATGGCGGCGGGCATGACCTCGCGCGCGCGCCGACCGTTCCCCCCACATTCCGCTGGGTAACGGTCGCACGCGCCATTCGCAACAGGCGAAGTGACACACGAAAAGCCCAGCCTACGCGCTGGGCTTTTTTGTTTTTGTTTCGTGCGTCCCCACCGCAGCAGCCGCACCTTCACACGCGGTCCCCTCACCCAAGCAGGCCACCGATGAACCAACGCCACTTCCTCAACACCCAGGACTGGTCGCGCAGCGATCTCGACGCGCTGCTGGCGCAGGCCGCGCAGTTCAAGCGCAGCAGGCTCGGCGACCAGCTCAAGGGCAAGTCGATCGCGCTGGTGTTCTTCAACCCGTCCATGCGCACCCGCACCAGCTTCGAACTGGGCGCCTTCCACTTGGGCGGCCACGCGGTGGTGCTGCAGCCGGGCAAGGACGCGTGGCCGATCGAGTTCAACCTGGGCACGGTCATGGACGGCGACACCGAGGAGCACATCGCCGAGGTGGCGCGCGTGCTGGGCCGCTATGTCGACCTGATCGGCGTGCGAGCGTTCCCGAAGTTCGTCGACTGGCAGTACGACCGCCAGGACATCGTGCTCAACAGCTTCGCCAAGTACTCGCCGGTGCCGGTGATCAACATGGAGACGATCACCCATCCGTGCCAGGAACTGGCGCACATCCTCGCGCTGCAGGAGCACTTCGGCACCAGCGACCTGCGCGGCAAGAAGTACGTGCTGACCTGGACCTACCATCCCAAGCCGCTCAATACGGCGGTGGCGAATTCCGCGCTGACCATCGCCACCCGCATGGGCATGGACGTGACCCTGCTTTGCCCGACCGAGCAGTACCTGCTGGACGAGCGCTACATGGGCTGGGCCGAGCAGAACGTCGCCGAGAGCGGCGGCTCGTTCACCGTCAGCCACGACATCGAGAGCGCCTACCGCGGCGCCGACGTGGTGTACGCCAAGAGCTGGGGCGCGCTGCCGTTCTTCGGCAACTGGGAGCCGGAAAAGCCCATCCGCGACCAGTACAGGCACTTCATCGTGGACGAAGCCAAGATGGCGCTGACCAACCACGGCGTCTTCAGCCATTGCCTGCCGCTGCGCCGCAACGTCAAGGCCACCGACGCGGTGATGGATTCGCCGCAGTGCATCGCCATCGACGAGGCCGAAAACCGCCTGCACGTGCAGAAGGCGATCATGGCCGCCCTGGTGCGTTGAAAACTCCTCCCCCTGCCTGCAGGGGGCTGGGAGGGGTGTGAGGCGCGAGCGCCGAGCCTTCCCAGCGATGCGTCACCCCTCCCCAACCCTCCCCTGCAGTAGCAGGTGAGGGAGTCAAACCAAGGATTCGCGAAATGAGCAAAGACATCGTCCTCGCCTTCTCCGGCGGCCTCGACACCAGCTTCTGCGTGCCTTACCTGCAGGAGCGCGGCTGGAACGTGCACACCGTGTTCGCCGACACCGGCGGCGTCGATGCGGAGGAGCGTGCCTTCATCGAGCAGCGCGCGGCCGAGCTGGGCGTGGCCTCGCACGTGACCGTCGATGGCGGCCCGGCGATCTGGGAAGGCTTCGTCAAGCCGTTCGTGTGGGCGGGCGAGGGGTACCAGGGGCAGTACCCGCTGCTGGTGTCCGATCGCTACCTCATCGTCGATGCGGCGCTCAAGCGCTGCGCCGAGCTGGGCACCAAGGCCATCGCGCACGGCTGCACCGGCATGGGCAACGACCAGGTGCGCTTCGACCTGGCGGTGAAGGCGCTGGGCGATTACGAGATCGTCGCGCCGATTCGCGAAATCCAGAAGGAACACACCGAAGTCCGCGCCTATGAGCAGAAGTACCTGGAGGAGCGCGGCTTCGGCGTGCGCGCCAAGCAGAAGGCCTACACCATCAACGAGAACCTGCTGGGCGTGACCATGTCCGGCGGCGAGATCGATCGCTGGCAGGCGCCGGGCGAAGGTGCGCGCGGCTGGTGCAAGCCGCGCAGCGAGTGGCCGTCGCAGCCGTTGCGGGTGCGCGTGACGTTCAAGGACGGCGAGGCCGTGGCGCTGGACGGCGAGAAGATCGAGGGCCACAAGCTGCTGGCCAGGCTCAACGGCCTGTTCGCGCAGTACGGCGTGGGTCGCGGCCTGTACACCGGCGACACCACCATCGGCCTGAAGGGCCGCATCATTTTCGAAGCGCCGGGCCTGATCGCGCTGCTCACCGCGCATCGCGCGCTGGAAGAAGCGGTGCTGAGCAAGCAGCAGAACCGCTTCAAGCCGGACGTGGCACGCAAATGGGCGGAGCTGGTGTACGAGGGCTTCTTCCACGATCCGCTGAAGACCGACCTCGAAGCCTTCCTCGCATCGAGCCAGTCGACGGTGAACGGCGATGTCGTGCTGGAAACCCACGGCGGCATCGTCAACGCGGTCGCCGTCGAATCGGCGCACATCCTCAACGCGAAGGGCGCGACCTATGCGCAGGCGGCGGACTGGGGTGTGGCCGAGGCCGAAGGCTTCATCAAGCTGTTCGGCATGAGCAGCACGCTCTGGGCCGAGGTCAACCGCAAGGGCTGAGAACCGAGGGAAGAGGTACGGGGGAACGGGCAAGCGCCGCCGCGCGCCTCCGTTCCCCTTCATCCATTCAACGAACACGTCATGCTCGCCAAGACACTCAAACATCTCGAAGCGCTCGTGTCGTTCGACACGCGCAATCCGCCGCGCGACATCGGCACCGGCGGCATCTTCGACTACCTGCGTTCGCGGCTGGACGGCTTCCGCATCGAGGTCACCGACCACGGTGCCGGTGCGGTGTCGATGCTGGCCGTGCGCGGCAACCCGCGCCGCGTGTTCAACGTGCACCTGGACACGGTGCCTTCGTCGGAAGCATGGAGCGCCGACCCGCACGTGCTGCGCGTAACCGAGGACCGCGCGATCGGCCTGGGCGCATGTGACATCAAGGGTGCCGCGGCTGGCCTGCTCACGGCCGCTTCGGTGACCAGGGGCGACGCTGCGTTCCTGTTCTCCACCGACGAGGAAGCCAACGACGCGCGCTGCATCGCCGCATTCCTGGGCAGCAACCATCCGTTCCAGGAAGCGATCGTCGCCGAGCCGACCCGGTGCGAGGCGGTGCTCGCGCATCGCGGCATCAGTTCGGTGCTGCTGCGCTTCCGCGGCGTGGCCGGGCACGCATCGGGCGCCAACGCGATGCAGGCGAGCGCGCTGCACCAGGCGATCCGCTGGGGTGGCCATGCGCTGGACTACGTCGAAAGCCAGGCGCACCAGCGCTTCGGCGGCCTGACCGGGCTGCGCTTCAACATCGGCCGCGTGGAAGGCGGCATCAAGGCGAACATGATCGCGCCCAGCGCTGAGGTGCGCTTCGGCTTCCGTCCGTTGCCGTCGATGTCGATCGATGCGCTGCACGAGCGCTTCGGCACGCTGGTGGAACCCGGCGCCGTCGAACGTTACGAGGAGACCTTCCGTGGTCCGTCGTTGCCGTCCGGCGACATCGCCGACGCGGAGCAGCGCCGGCTGGAAGCGCGCGACCTTGCCGATGCATTGCAACTGCCGATCGGCAACGCGGTGGATTTCTGGACCGAGGCCTCGCTGTTCTCCGCCGCCGGCCTCACCGCGATCGTCTATGGCCCGGGCGACATCGCGCAGGCCCACACCGCCGACGAATGGGTCGCGCTGGAGCAACTGCAGCGCTACACCGAATCGGTAACTCGCATCCTCGAAACTGCATGACGCCCTGACCTGCCCCCAGGGCCCCGCTGTTGGAGCCCCCTTGAGTCAGGGGGGCGGCCTCGCCGAAGGCGAGGCGGGGATGTGGCACCAGACCCTGAGGCGTCGCTACGCGGCGCCGCCAGCCCGAAGTCGATGGAAAGAAACGCCTACTCCGTTTAAAGATGAACGACCAACGCGACATCCAGACCCGCCAGACCATCGTGCGCCTGCTTTCCAGCATGGCCAGCGCGAAGGAAATCTCGCAGTACCTCAAGCGCTTCTCGCAGCTCGACGCCAAGCGCTTCGCCGTGGTCAAGGTCGGTGGCGCGGTGTTGCGCGACGACCTGGAGGCGCTGACTTCTTCGCTGGCCTTCCTGCAGGACGTCGGACTGACACCCATCGTCATCCACGGTGCCGGCCCGCAGCTGGACGAGGAACTCTCCGCGGCGGGCATCGTCAAGCAGACGGTCAACGGCCTGCGCGTGACCTCGCCGGAAGGGCTGGCCATCGTGCGTCGCGTGTTCCAGACGCAGAACCTGAAGCTGGTGGAGTCGCTGCAGGCCTTCGACGCGCGTGCCACGTCCATCGTCTCCGGCGTGTTCGAGGCCGACTATCTCGACCGCGATACCTACGGCCTGGTCGGCGAAGTGAAGCGCGTGAACCTGGCACCGATCGAAGCCAGCCTGCGTGCCGGCTCGATCCCGGTGATCGCAAGCCTGGGCGAAACCGGGGGCGGGCAGATCCTCAACGTCAACGCCGACTTCGCCGCCAACGAACTGGTGCAGAAGCTGCAGCCGTACAAGATCGTGTTCCTCACCGGCACCGGCGGACTGCTGGACGACAACGGCAAGGTCATCGACTCGATCAACCTCTCGACCGAGTACGAACACCTAATCCAGCAGCCGTGGATAAACGGCGGCATGCGCGTGAAGATCGAGCAGATCAAGGATCTGCTGGACAAGCTGCCGCTGACGTCGTCGGTGTCGATCACCAAGCCGTCCGAGTTGGCGAAGGAGCTGTTCACCCACAAGGGTTCCGGCACGCTGGTGCGTCGCGGCGAGCGCGTGCTGCAGGTCTCGCGATGGGATGAGCTGGACCTGGAGCGCCTGCGCGGCCTGATCGAATCCGCCTTCGGGCGTCGCCTGCTGCCAGACTACTTCGAACGCACGCCGCTGCATCGCGCGTACGTGAGCGAGAACTACCGCGCGGCCGTGATCCTGACCGAGGAAGACGCAGGTACGTATCTCGACAAGTTCGCGGTATTGGATGAGGCGCAGGGCGAAGGCCTCGGACGTGCGGTGTGGCAGGTCATGCGCGAGCAGAACCCGCGCCTGTTCTGGCGCTCGCGCCACGGCAACCCGGTCAATCCGTTCTATTACGCGGAGTCCGATGGCTGCCTGAAGCAGGAGAAGTGGAAGGTGTTCTGGTACGGCGTAGACAGCTTCGACGAGATTGCACGCTGCGTGGAGCACTGCGCGACGCGCATGGCGACGCTGAAGGATCACCAGTAGCTGTCATTCCCGCGAAGGCGGGAATCCAGCGCCAAGGTCGCTTCGGGATGGATCCCCGTTTTCGTGGGGATGACTGCTGGACAAGCATGAGGGTGTATGACTGACATTGCCGCTCCATGGACAACCGTTCCAACTCTGCGCGGCCGCCACGTCACGCTGGAGCCGCTGCGTGTCGAGCACGCCGGCGAACTGCGCGACAGCCTGGGCGACGGCGAACTCTCGCGCCTGTGGTTCACCAACGCTCCCGCACCGGACCAGGCAGAGGAATACATCGTCGCCGCGCTGGACATGCAGGCGCAGGGCAGGGCGCTGGCGTTCGTCGTACGCGACGCCGCCGGCGCGGTCGTCGGCTGCACGCGGTACTACGATCTCGACGCCGCCGTCCCGCGTCTCCAGATCGGTTACACCTTCTACGCGACGCGCGTGCAGCGCACCGGTCTCAATACCGAGGCAAAGCTGTTGCTGCTCACGCACGCGTTCGAGACGATGGGCTGCATCTGCGTGGGCTTCGAGACCAGCTGGTTCAACCACGCCTCGCGCGCCGCCATCGCGCGACTGGGCGCTAAGCAGGACGGCGTGCTGCGCAGCCACCGTCGTCACGCCGACGGCAGTGTGCGCGACACGGTTGCGTTCTCGATCATTGAATCCGAATGGCCGGCGGTGAAGCGCAACCTGCTGCACCGGCTGGAACGACATGACACAGGCAAGGGAGAAGGCGGACGTGACTAGGTCCGTGGGCATCGTGGGCGCACGCGGGTACGTGGGCGCCGAGCTGATCCGGCTGATCGCCGCACATCCGCAGTTCGACCTGGCGTTCGTGTCCTCGCGCGAGCTGGTCGGCCAGCGAGTGGCGGACCACATCAGCGAATACGCCGGCGAACTGCGCTACAGCTCGCCCAGCAACGACGAGCTGCCGGGCCTGCGCGCCGACGCAGTGATCCTGGCGCTGCCGAACGGCAAGGCCGCCGCATGCGTCGCGGCCTTCGATGCGGCCGGCGCGGATCCGGTCATCGTGGACCTGTCGGCGGACTACCGCTTCGACGACGGCTGGTACTACGGTCTTCCGGAGCTCACCCGCGACCGGTACGCGGGGCAGCGCCGCATCAGCAACCCGGGTTGCTACGCGACCGCGATGCAACTGGCCGTCGCGCCGATGCTCGATTCGCTGGCGGCACCGGTGCAGTGTTTCGGCGTCTCCGGGTATTCCGGTGCCGGCACCACGCCGTCGGACAAGAACGATCCCGGGAAGCTGCGCGACAACCTGATGCCGTACGCGCTGACCAACCACGTGCACGAACGCGAGGTCACGCGCCAGTTGGGCGTCGACGTGCAGTTCATGCCGCATGTCGCGCCGCATTTCCGCGGCCTGACGATCACGGCGAACCTGACGCTGTCGCGCGAGTTCGCACGCGAGGATGTCATCGCGCGCTACCGCGAACGCTATGCCGACGAGCCGCTGGTGCAGGTGCTCGATGAGGCGCCGTGGGTCAGCCGCATCGCCAATCGTCATCACGTCGAGCTGGGTGGCTTCACGTTGTCGCCGGACGGAAAGCGCGTGGTGGTCGTCGCCACGGAGGACAACCTGCTCAAGGGTGCGGCGACGCAGGCGTTGCAGAACCTCAACATGGCGTTCGGATTCTCCGAAACGATGGGGATCCCGTTGTAAGTTCCTGTCGTTTCCGCGAAGGCGGGAACCCAGTGGGTTTTACTCACAGCGCCAAGGCACTGGATTCCCGCTTTCGCGGGAATGACGAATCGAGTTTTTCCGGAGGTCGTTATGTCCGATCTGTTGTGGCAAAAGCCGGGCGTCCAGGTCGACGCGCGCATCCAGCAGTTCCTGGCCGGCGAGGACGTGATCCTCGACCGCGAATTCTTCGTTTTCGACATCCAGGCCAGCCGCGCGCATGCGCAGGGCCTGCAACGCATCGGCATCCTCACGGCCGATGAACTGTCGGGACTGGAACGGGAGCTCGACGTGCTGGCGGAGGATTTCAACGCCGGCCGCTTCGTGCTGGACGAGCGGTTCGAGGACGGACATTCGGCCATCGAATCGCGACTGGTGGAACGCCTGGGCGACGCGGGCAAGAAGATCCACACCGGCCGCAGCCGCAACGACCAGATCCTAGTCGCCACGCGCCTGTGGCTGAAGGACCGCCTGTCGCGCGTCGCCGCGCTGTGCCGCGAAAGCGCGCAGGTTGCATTGGCTCGGGCCGACGCGGAGCGCAGCGTGCCGCTGCCCGGTTACACGCACCTGCAGCGGGCCGTGGTGTCCTCGCTGGGCATGTGGTGGGCGGCGTGGGCCGAAGGCTTCATCGACAACGCCGCGCGCGCACGCCAGACCCTGGACTGGGTGGATGCGAATCCACTGGGCAGCGCGGCCGGCTACGGCGTCAACCTGCCGCTGGACCGCGATCACACCACCGCCGCGCTCGGCTTCGGACGCATGCAGGTCTCGGCCGCGTACGCGCAGCTGTCGCGCGGCAAGTTCGAGATGGCCGCCATCGAGGCGTTGACGTCCGCGCTGCTGGACCTGCGCCGCCTGGCTTGGGACCTGAGCCTGTTCACCACGGCCGAGTTCAACTTCGTCGCGCTGCCGGCGCAGTACACCACCGGCAGTTCGATCATGCCGAACAAGCGCAACCCGGACGTGATCGAACTGATGCGTGCCAGCTATTCCGCTGCCGCGGCCGCGCGTACCGAGATCGAGCAGTTGCTGTCGCTGCCGTCGGGTTACCACCGCGACCTGCAGTTCTCCAAGGGCGCGATCTTCCACGCCTTCGGTCGCGGACTGGGCGCGCTGGAGCTGCTGCCAGACCTGCTGCGCAACCTGGAATGGAAGACGGAGACGATGCGCGCCGCGCTCGATCCTTCGATGTACGCAACCGACCTAGCCGTCGATCTCGCGCGCCAGGGCCTGCCGTTCCGCGAGGCCTACCGCCAGGCCGCCGATCCGTCGCGCTGGGCGCAGGGCGATCCGGAGGCGAGTCTGAAAGCACGGGTGTCACCGGGCGCCGCCGTCGACCTTCGCCTGGATGAACTCCGATCCCGGCTGGAGCAGTGCTCCGTGTGACGTGCTGCCTCCGTGGTGCATCACCGAATATTCGTGTAGTTGCAGTTCCGGCACCACCCACACGACAGTGCAACAGCGCCGATACCGGGAGCTACGCATGAGCGCATCCGACTTTGCGACGCAGGCCTTGCCGAACTGGCGACGCGCGGTGCTCAAGGTGGGCAGCAGCCTGCTGGCGGGCTCCGCGGATGCCGCGGCGAATCCCGGCCTGCACACCGGGTATGCGGTGCCGTTGGCCGGTTTCATCGAGCGTTCGCGCGCGCAGGGGCGTGAAGTGGTGCTGGTGTCGTCCGGCGCCGTCGCGGCCGGGCGCGGACGCATCGGCGCCGCGGGCGACGGGCTGGTGCTGCGGCAGGCGCTCGCCTCGCTGGGCCAGGCGTCGCTCATCGGGTTCTGGCAACAGCTGACCGCGCAGCCTGTCGCGCAGGTGCTGCTGACGCACGACGACCTGCGCAATCGTCGCCGCTACCTCAACGCGCGTGCGACGCTGCGCGAGCTGCTGCGCCTGGGCGCCTTGCCGGTCATCAACGAGAACGACGCCGTCGCGGTGGACGAACTCAAGCTGGGCGACAACGACAACCTCGCGGCTGCCGTGGCATCGCTGGTCGATGCCGACCTGCTGCTCATCGCCACTGACATCGGCGGCCTTTACAGCGCCAATCCGCAGCGCGACCCGCACGCGCGTCCGGTCGAACGCGTGGAGCGGATCACGCCCGAGCTGCTGGAGGCGGCCGGCGGCGGCGCGGGCGCACTGGGCACGGGCGGCATGCGCACCAAGTTGGAGGCGGCGGCCAAGGCCGGTGCCGCGGGCATCGCCACGGTGCTGTTCAGTGGGCGCGACGAGACCGTCGTGCGTGAACTGGGCGAAGGACGGCTGCGTGGCACGCTGGTGCTCGCGCAGGGCGATCGCCTGCGCGCGCGCAAGCAGTGGCTGCGCCACGCGCCGGCGTCCGGGCGCCTGCAGGTGGACGAGGGCGCGGTCGCCGCGCTGCACCGCCAGGGCGCCTCGCTGTTGCCCGGTGGTGTAGTCGCAGTGGAGGGAGATTTCCGGCGCGGCGACGTGGTGGAGATCGTTGCCGTGCACGACGGCCCGGCGTTCGCGCGCGGGCTTGCCCAGTACAGCGCGGCCGAGATCCGGCGCATCGCACGCCGGCACAGCCAGGACATCGAATCCGTCCTCGGCTTCCGCTACGGTGAATCGGTCGTGCACCGCGACGACCTGGTCCTGATCGCGTCACAGGCAGGAACGACGGAGGTGATGCCATGAGCGGTTACGTTCGCCATCTGGCCGAACGCGCGCGCGAAGCCGCGGTACAGATCGCGCTGCTCGATGGCACCGCGCGTGCGCGCCTGATCGAGCGCATGGCCGACGCGCTGCTGCAGCGCCAGTTCGAGGTGCTCGCCGCCAACGAGCAGGACATGGAACGCGGCCGTGCCGATGGGCTTGGTGGCGCGGTACTGGACCGGTTGCGCCTGGACGAGTCGCGCGTGGCCGCGATGGCGTCCGCGTTGAAGGAAGTGGCTGCGCAGCCCGATGCGCTGGGGCAGGTGACGCGTCGCGAGGTGCGGCCCAATGGCGTCGTGATCGAGCGCCAGCGTATTCCGCTTGGCCTGATCGCGATGATCTACGAGGCCCGTCCCAACGTGACGGCGGATGCGGCGGCGCTGTGCCTCAAGGCCGGCAACGTGGTGCTGTTGCGTGGAGGCTCGGAAGCGCGCGCCAGCAATGCGGCGATCGCCGCCTGCCTGCACCAGGCCCTGCGCGAGGAAGGACTGCCGGAGGCCGCGGTGTCGCTGGTGTCCGACCCCGCGCGCGAACACGTGCTGGAACTGCTGCAACTGTCGGACCTGATCGACCTGGCGATCCCGCGCGGCGGCGAGAGCCTGATCCGCTTCGTCGCCGAGCACGCGCGCGTGCCGGTCATCAAGCACTACAAGGGTGTGTGCCATCTGTATGTCGATGCCGCGGCGGATATCGACCGGGCGCTGGCCTTGCTGGTCGACGGCAAGACGTCGCGCCCGGGTGTGTGCAATGCACTGGAGACGTTGCTCGTGCATCGCGATATCGCACCATCGTTTCTGCCGCGCGCGTTGGCCGCACTCGCGCAGCGCGGCGTGGAGGTACGCGGATGCGAACGCACACGCCTGCTGTCCGCCTACGCCGGCGTGGACGTGCAGCCGGTGGAGGAGTCCGACTACGCGGCCGAGTACCTCGACCTGATCCTCGCTGTGCGCGTGGTCGACAGCCTCGACGATGCCTTGCTGCACATCGCGCGTTATGGATCGGATCACACTGAGGTGATTGCGACGGAGGACGCCGCCGCCGCGGACGCCTTCGTACGTGGCACGCGCAGTTCGGCTGTGATGGTCAATGCGTCGTCGCGGTTCAACGACGGCGGCGAACTGGGGCTCGGCGCGGAGATCGGCATCTCCACCACGCGGCTGCACGCCTACGGCCCCATGGGCGCCGAGTCGCTGACGATCGAGCGCTTCGTCGTGCGTGGGGAAGGGCAAGTGAGGCACGCGGAGTCGCGCGGCTGAGGCCAATCCCCCTGTGTCCCCCTTTTTCAAAGGGGGAGAAAGCAAACGCGCGAGCTGCATGTCGGGTTTGACCTGACGGCAGCCGTGCGGCCGTAATGGATAGACGGCTCCGCGCTCAGCCCCCAAACGGGAGATGCCGAGCGTCATGGCTCGGCCAACGCCCGCAGCGACTCGGTTGCGTCGGCAGCCGGATGCCTCGGCCGCTTTCCGCTTTCTCCCCCTTTGAAAAAGGGGGACACAGGGGGATTCGCCTTTCAGCCGGCCCGCAACCGCTGCACGCCCAGCCAGCGCTCGCCCGGTGCCAGTTGCACCGGCTCGATCACCGTGCCCGATTCCACGCAGACGAAGCGCAGGTGTTCACCCGCGCCGAGGTCGCCGATGGACGCCGCGAGCGTGGCGCCCGGATTCCAGACGATGGCGTCGCGGAAGCCATCGGATTCGATCTGGAGCACCCGCTCGCCGTCGTGCAGCGACAGCACGCGCGGCGACTGCGGGTAGATGCGATCGAGTTCGCCTTCGAAGCGCACTGGCGCAGCGCTGGCCGGCATCCTGGCCGAGCTGCGCGCGCTGTCTTCGTAGGGTGTGCCCTCCAGCCCATGCAGCTCGACGCCGGCGAGGCGCGCGACACGCAGGTAGGTGTGCAGCGCGGCGGTGAATCCGAAAGTCGATTCGTCGCGATTGAGGAGCTCCAGGCCCACTTCCAGTGTGGCGGGGGCCAGCGCGACATGCAGCCGCGCGCGGAAGCGATGTGGCCAGGCTTCCGTCCGCGTGCTGTCGCCCAGTTCGAACACGGCGGCATCCGGATCGCTGCCGGACGTGGGTTCGACACCAATGAAATGCCACTCCAGCAGCCGCGCGAAACCGTGCTTGACCAGCGGGCCGCGACCGGCGAACTGCGGAAAGATCACTGGAATGCCGCCGCGGATCGCGGCACCCGGCGCCTGGCTTGCGTTGGGACTGAGGTACAGGCACTCGCGCGCGGGCGCAGGCTTCCACGACAGTACGTGCGCGCCGTGCAGGCTGATGTCCGCGCTGGCGCCTTCGGGGTCGGACAGCCGCATGCACGGGTGGCCATTACGCTGGACGGGTTCGACGGTCAGGGGCATGCGGGTCGCCGGCTGGAGATGGCGCGATCTTGCCCGATACGAACCGCGCCGTGCGACGGCGACCTGTGAAGACGCGGGCCCGGAAACGAAAAACGCCGGCTGAGGCCGGCGTCGTCGTGACAGCGTGTTCCGCATGCGGCGGAAGTTGGTCGGGGAGACAGGATTTGAACCTGCGACTTCTACGTCCCGAACGTAGCGCTCTACCAGGCTGAGCTACACCCCGACTGCTGAGCCGCAAATTTTAGTCAGTCGGGCCGGGGCGAGGCAAGGGGTCGCATGCAATTTCCTTCAGCCACGGGAGCGGTCGCTGGGGGAATCCGGGGCGCAGCCGCTAAACTGTCGCGGTTTTTCCACCCATCGGACCGCGCCGGGGCCGCGCCTGCGACCCGTCGCCACTGGAGTTCCGCTTGATCAAGCCGCGCACCCCGCCCGGGGTCATGGAGCTGTTGCCTCCGGACCAGATCGCCTTCCAGCGCATGCTGGACACGATCCGCCGCAATTTCGAACGATTCGGCTTCCTGCCGGTGGAAACGCCGGTAATGGAACTGTCGGAAGTGCTGCTGACCAAGTCGGGCGGCGAGACCGAGCGCCAGGTGTATTTCGTGCAGTCCACGGGTGCGCTCGAGAAGGCCGCGGACGGCATGCCGGAACTGGCCCTGCGCTTCGACCTGACCGTGCCGCTGGCCCGTTTCGTGGCCGAGCACGAGCATGAACTCGCATTCCCGTTCCGCCGTTACCAGATGCAGCGCGTGTACCGTGGGGAGCGCGCCCAGCGCGGCCGGTTCCGCGAGTTCTACCAGTGCGATATCGACGTGATCGGCAAGGACGCACTGAGCGTCCGCTTCGACGCCGAACTGCCGGCGGTGATCCACTCGGTGTTCTCCGAACTGGACATCGGCGCGTTCACCATCCAGCTCAACAACCGCAAGCTGATGCGTGGCTTCTTCGAGGCGCAGGGCGTGGCCGACGGAGAGCTGCAGGCGCTGGTCCTGCGCGAGGTCGACAAGCTCGACAAGCGCGGCGAGGACTACGTGCGCGAGACGCTGCTGGGCGAGGGCTTCAACCTCGATGCCGCGGCGGTGGAGCGCATCCTCGAGTTCGTGAAGGTGCGTTCGACCTCGCATGCCGATGCGATGGCGAAGCTCGATGCGCTGGGCGAGGGCAGCCAGGCGCTGCGCGAAGGCGTTGCCGAACTGCGCGAGGTGCTGGAACTGGTGCGTGCACTCGGCGTGCCCGAGTCCGCCTACGCGCTCAATTTCTCCATCGCGCGCGGCCTGGACTATTACACCGGCACGGTCTACGAGACCACGCTCAACGACTATCCGCAGATCGGCTCGATCTGCTCGGGTGGCCGTTACGAGAACCTCGCCAGCCACTACACCAAGTCGAAGCTGCCCGGCGTGGGCATCTCCATCGGCCTGACGCGCCTGTTCTGGCAGTTGCGCGAAGCGGGCCTGCTCGGCAAGTCCAGCGGCAGCACCGTGCAGGCCATGGTGGCATTGATGGATGCCGATTCGCTGCCGGATGCGCTGGACATCGCGCGACGCCTGCGTTCGGCCGGCATCAACACCGAAATGCAGATGGAGCCGCGCAAGATCGGCAAGCAGTTCCAGTACGCCTCGCGCGCCGGCATCCGCTTCGTCGTGCTGACGGGCGAGGACGAGCGTGCCCGCGGTGTGGTCGCGGTGAAGGACCTGCTGCGCGAGGAGCAGTTCGAAGTCGCGCGCGAGGAACTGGCCGGCACCCTGCGCGTGGAGCTCGAGCAGGCACAGGCGCTGGCGGGACGCTGAACTCTTTTGGACACAGGTTCCGCAGATGGGCACGGACGAGCAAGCAATGAAGGTCTGGCCGGTCGCGATACCGACCGTGCGGCGCCTCCTTCCGCGTCATCTGCGTAACTCTGCGTCAGGCACTTACCGGAACACACGATGAAACCGATCCGACTCGATGGCCGTTCGCTGACGCGGGCGCAACTGGTGGACGTGGCCTATGGCGCGCACGTGGAGCTCGCCGCCGAACAGTTGCCCGCGGTGGCGCGCGCGGCCGAGTTCCTGGCCGAGCAGGTCGGCCGCGAGGAGCCGATCTACGGCGTCTCGACCGGCTTCGGCAGCAACGCCGACCGTCTGCTGGGCAACCATCGCCTGCGCGAAGAGTTGCCCGGCACGCCCAAGTCCGGCGAGACGCTGCATGAGGAACTGCAGCGCAACCTGATCGTCACCCATGCCGTGTGCGTGGGCGAACCGTTCGCGCCCGAGGTCGTCCGCGCGATGCTGTGCATCCGCATCAACACGCTGATGCGCGGCCACTCCGGCATCCGGGTCGAAACGTTGCAGGCGCTGACCGCGATGCTCAACGCCGGCATCGTGCCGGTGGTGCCGCAGCTGGGTTCGGTCGGTGCATCCGGCGACCTCGCGCCGCTGTCGCACCTGGCCATCGTGTTGCTGGGCGGTGGCGAAGCGTTCTTCCAGGGCGAACTCGTGCCCGGCGCGGAAGCGCTGCGACGTGCCGGCCTGGCGCCGATCACGCTGTCGTACAAGGAAGGCCTGGCGCTCAACAACGGCACTGCGCAGATGCTTGCCTGCGGCGTGCTGGCGCTGGCGAAGCTGGAAGACCTGCTCGACACGGCCGACCTGGCCGCGGCCATGACCATCGACGCCTTCGCCGGACGCCTGGGCGCATTCGCGGAAGAAGTACATGCGCTGCGTCCGCATCCGGGCCAGGTGCGCAGCGCCGCCAACCTGCGTGCGTTGCTCGAAGGCTCGACGCTGGCGGATATTCCGTATCACCTCGTGCCACGTTTCCGCACATGGCAGCCGGGCAGCTGGGATACGCCCGCCGCGCAGACATTGCGCTTCGACATCGGCTGGGATTGGGTGCCGCTGACGCAGCGCCACGGTCGCGAGAAGTTCTACACGCGTTTCCGTCCGTTTCGCGGCGGCAAGAAGCACCAGCCGCAGGACAGCTATTCGCTGCGCTGCATCCCGCAGGTGCACGGCGCCGTGCGCGACGCGGTGGCGCAGGCCGCGCGCGTGTTCGAGATCGAGCTCAACGCGCTGACCGACAATCCCATCGTGTTCCCTGATGCGCGCAAGGCGCATGTCGAGGAGCAGGTGATCTCCGCCGGGCATTTCCACGGCATGCCGCTGGCGCTGGCGATGAGCTACGTGAAGGCGGCCATTCCCGTGCTGGCCAGCATTTCCGAGCGCCGCCTCAACAAGCTGGTCGACCCGGCCACCAACGACGGTCTGCCGGCGTTCCTGATCGGCAACGAGGATTCCACCGAGTCCGGGCACATGATCGTGCAATACACCGCCGCGGCCATCGTCAACGACCTGGCCAGCCGTGCGCATCCTGCGTCGGTGTATTCGATTCCGACCAGCGCCAACGCCGAGGACCACGTGTCCATGGGCGCCAACGAGGCGCGCCATGTGCTGGCGATGGCCGAGGACCTGGGCAAGGTGCTGGCGCTGGAGCTGTACACCGCTGCGCAGGCGCTGGACCTGCGTCGCGACATGATCAACGCCGCACGCGATCTGGCCGATCGCGCGGACGCGCGTGCGCTCGCCGCGAAGGTGCAGGGCGGTCCGCTGGCGGGAACGCTGGAATACGACGCCTTCCTCGATGAGGTCGAAGGCCTGCGTGCCGAGTTGGCCGCAGCGGATGAGTTCCAGCCCGGTCGCGCCATCGCCGCCGCGCACGCCGCGATCCGTGCTGCGATCCCGTTCCTCGATCGCGACCGCGCGCTCGACGGCGAAGTTGCGATGGCGGTGCAGCTGGTGCGCGACGGGACCGTGCTGGCGGCTGCCCGCGGGGCCTGATCGCGTCGGATCGCGCCGCCTGTTGGCGCGATCGTCAGTGGCAACCTCAGGCTGCCTCCACCTGCGACGTGCGCACGCAATCGCGTCCGTCTGCTTTCGCGCGATACAGCGCCTGATCGGCCAGTTGCAGCAGCGGATCGATCGCCGCCACCGCGACGGTCTCGATGGCGTGCACGCCGATGCTGGCGGTCACCGTGATGGCGTGAGGCCCGCTGCGGAACGGCTGCTCACGTAGATGCTGGCGCAGGTCCTCGGCCACGCGCGTCGCGGCAGCCAGATCCAGGCCCGGCAGTACCACGACGAACTCCTCGCCGCCGAATCGGGCCAGCAGCGCATCGTGGTGCGGGCGCAACGCGTGCCCCAGCGTGCGCGCCGCCCAGCGCAGGCATTCGTCGCCGATCAGATGGCCGTAGCGGTCGTTGATCTGCTTGAAGTTGTCCAGGTCGATCATCAGCAGCGACAGCGGCCGCCGGTGCTCGCGCGACTGGCGCAGCAGTGCTTCGAAGCGATCGCGGAAATGGCTGCGGTTGTGCAGGCCGGTCAGTGCGTCGCGCTGGCTTGATTCGCGCAGTCGCGCATGCGCGTCCTCCAGTTGCACCAGCGCGCTGCGGAGTTCGGCGGTGCGCTGTTCGACCTTGTGTTCCAGCTGGTCCCGGGCTTCGCTCACGATCCGCTCGTTCTCGTTGCGAAGCGCGGCGTAACGCTGTCCCAGCGCCACCGACAGCAGCAGCATCTCCAGCGCGGAGCCGATCTGCACGCCGTATTCGGTGAAGAAGTTCTTGGGCAGCGCGCCGAAGGCGATCGCCGCGAACATCACCGAGCCCAGCAGGAACATCGACCAGGCGATCAGGAACAGGCGCGCCGGCGCGTAGCCACGCTGCAGCACCGCCACAGACACCACGACGATCCAGCCCACGCTCAGCAGTACCGATGTGGTGGTAATGGCCGAGGTGAACCGGTACGGCAGCCAGGTCGACACGATGGCCAGCAGCACGAAGAACGCGATCAGCGCGCGGCTGATGAAGTCGCCCCTTGGCCAGCGTTGGCGTAGTCCCAGGAACACGCGGGTGAACTGTTGCACGCCGATCTGCGACAGGCAGATCGACAGCGGTACCGATTTGTCGGCCAGCCAGGGCGAATGCGGCCACAGGTATTCGAAGCCGAGGCCGTTGAGCGTGAACAGCACCAGCCCGAACGCCGACAGGTGGAACAGGTACCAGAAGTAGCTGGCGTCGCGCAGGATCAGCCACAGCGCGAGGTTGTAGAAGAACAGCGCGATCAGGATGCCGTAGTACAGGCCGATGCCCAGCTGTCCATCTCGCACCGTTGCCGCGAAGGCCAGCGGCGTGTGCAGCGTCAGCGGCACCTGCATCGAGTTCTGGCTCTGCACGCGCAGGAACAGATCGACGGGCTGGCCTGTCGGCAGTTCCAGCCAGAAGTTCGGATGGCGATACCGGACCGCGCGCTGTTCGAAAGGCAGGCTGTCGCCGCTGGCCTGGTGCACCACCCGTCCATCCGCGTGCCGCACGTATAGGTCCATGCGATCGGCGAGTGCGAAGTTCTGCATCAGCAGCCAGCGCGTCTCGGCCGCGTTGCGGTTGAGCACGCGCACATGGAACCAGCACGCCCCCTGGCGGAAGCCGAGGGTGGTGCGACCATCGGGCAGGGGCTCGAATCGCTGCTGCGCGAGGGCTTGCACCGCGCCATCGAGATCGAGGGTGGCCTCGCGGTCGCACAGATGCGTCAGCGACGGCGACAGCGACAGGTGGGTTTGCGACGGTCCGGCAACAAGCGCGGCGTCCTGCGCGCGCGCCGTCGCGGCCGCCGACAGCAGGCAGGCGCTCACGAGCCATGTGCAGAGCCACCGCAGGCCGCTTCGCATCACATCCCCTTGCATCACCGATCCAGGCCGACATCGCGCGCCGACCGCGGTGCGTCCTTGCGTGGTTCGTGGCGCACCGTCCAGGGCGCGCGGGGCGCCGGTGACGTCGACGCCACTATCACTCCAGACGGTGTGAACGGCTTGTTCAGGACGCGGGCGGTCGGCGGCGGGGCCAGGTTGACGGCCGACGACGCGGCTTGCTTTAATGTATTAGCACGTTAATACATTAACCCATTGGCCAGTAGCCCATGAAGCGACGCCCTGCCGAATCCGAACGCGCCGAAGACAACCTTGCCTTCTTGGCTACGGCGCTGCTGAGCCTGCGCACGGTGGAGGAGGTCCAGGCCTTCCTCGAGGACCTGTGCACGCCCGCTGAGCTGGAAGCCATGACTGACCGCTGGCGCGTGGTACCCCTGCTGCAGGAGGGCGTGCCGTATCGCGAGATCCACGAGCGGACGCAGGTCAGCGTCACCACCATCGGCCGCGTCGCCCGCACCCTGGAACGGGGCGCCGGCGGCTACGGCATTGCTGCCTCCCGCGTGTGCGACCAGCCCGTCGCCGCCGACTGACCGAGTCATCGAATGAGCCCGTCCCCCAACACGCCGGCGCGTGATCGCCTGCGCATCGCCATCCAGAAGTCCGGCCGACTGGCCGAGCCCGCCCGTGCGCTGCTGGCCTCCTGTGGCTTGAGCTGGCGCGAGAGCCGCGACCGCCTGTTCTGCTACGGCGAGAGCCTGCCCATCGATCTGCTGCTGGTGCGCGACGACGACATCCCTGGCCTGATCGACCAGGGCGTATGCGACCTAGGCGTGGTTGGCCGCAACGTGCTGCTCGAGCAGGATCGCGGGCGCGGCGGCAATGGCGCCGCACCGACGTTCCGCGAATGGCGCGCACTCGGTTTTGGCGGCTGCCGGCTGTCCATCGCCGTGCCCGACAGCTGGGAGTGGCAAGGGGCGCAACAGCTGGCCGGCCGCCGCATCGCGACCAGCTATCCGGCCTTGCTCGGCCAGTGGCTGCAGGAGCAGGGCATCGCCGCGGACATCGTGATGCTGTCCGGCTCGGTCGAGATCGCGCCGCGCCTGGGCCAGGCCGACGCGATCTGCGACCTGGTCTCCAGCGGTGCCACGCTGGCGGCGAACCAGCTCAAGCCCGTGCAGACCATCCTGGAGAGCGAGGCGGTGCTGGCCGGACCCGCGCACGAGCTAGATTCCGTGCGCGGCGAACTCGCCGAACTGCTGCTGCGCCGCCTCGATGGCGCGTTGCGCATCCGCCACAGCAAGCTGCTGCTGTTCCAGGCACCGCGGCGCGTGCTGCCGGATCTGCTGCCGCTGCTGCCCGACGCGGAGGCGCCGACGGTCATGCGCTTGGACGACAACGACGACCTTGCGCTGCAGGCGCTCTGCCACGGCGCGGTGACCTGGCAACGCCTGGAGGAGCTCAAGCGCGCCGGCGCGCGTGGGCTGATGGTGCTGCCGGTGGAGGGCATGCTGGCATGAGCGCCTCCGCCGCCGAGACCACGCTGATGCGCCGTGTCGAGTGGAACGCGCTCGATGCGCGGGCGCAGGCGCAACTGCTGCGCCGACCCGCGCAGATCACTTCCAGCGCGACCGCCACCGCGGTGGCCGCGATCATCGATGAGGTACGCGACAGCGGCGACGCCGCGCTGCGTGCGTACGGTGCGCGCTTCGACGGCCTGGAGCTTGCCGAGTTCGCGGTGAGCGAACAGGAATTCGCCGCGGCCGACGCCGCATTGTCGACAGAGCTGCGCCAGGCCATCGACGAGGCCGGCGAGCGCATCGCCGACTTCCACCGCGCCGGCATGTCCGCCGCGTACGCGGTCGATACCGCGCCCGGCGTGCGTTGCGAACGCGTGCTGCGGCCGATCCAGCGCGTGGGCCTGTACGTGCCGGCCGGCTCCGCGCCGCTGCCCTCCACCGCCCTGATGCTCGGCGTGCCCGCTCAGCTGGCCGGTTGTCCCGAGATCGTGCTGTGCACGCCGCCGCGTCGTGACGGCACGGCCGATCCGGCGGTGCTGTACGCGGCACGCCGTTGCGGCATGGAGCGCGTGTTCAAGATCGGCGGCGCACAGGCGATCGCCGCAATGGCCTACGGCACCGCCAGCGTTCCCCGCTGCGACAAGCTGTTCGGGCCGGGAAATGCTTATGTGACCGAAGCCAAGCGCCAGGTGGCGATGGACCAGGATGGTGTCGCCATCGACATGCCGGCCGGGCCGTCGGAGGTGCTGGTCATCGCTGATGCGGGTGCGAACCCGGCGTTCGTGGCGGCCGATCTGCTGTCGCAGGCCGAGCACGGTCCCGACTCGCAGGTGATCCTGCTCAGCGACGACGACACCCTGCTGGACGCCGTGACGGAGCAGGTCGCGGCGCAACTGGAAGCGTTGCCGCGCGCCGCCATCGCACGTCGCGCATTGCAGGCGTCCAGCGCGATCCGGGTGGAGTCCATCGATCAGGCCTTGCAGGTCAGCAACCGCTATGCGCCCGAACACCTGATCCTCGCGCTGCGCGATGCGCGCGCATGGCTGCCGCGCGTGCAGGCAGCCGGTTCCGTCTTCCTGGGCGACTGGGCGCCGGAGGCGCTGGGCGACTACTGCAGCGGCACCAATCACGTGTTGCCGACCAGCGGTGCGGCCCGCTTCAGCGGCGGCCTCAACGTCGCCAGTTTCCAGGTCGCCATCACCGTGCAGGAAGTGCAGCCGCAAGGCATCCGGGCGATCGGTCCGTGCGCGGTTGAGCTGGCGCGTGCCGAAGGCCTCGATGCGCACCTGCAGGCGGTCGCATTGCGACTGCGGGCGGTGGCGGCATGAACGCGATGCTCGACACCGACGCCGCCTCGACCAGCCCGCTCTCGCTGGTCCGCGAGGATTTGCGCGATTTCACCGGCTATCGCTCGGCTCGCACAGAGAAGCTGGACGGCCGCATCTGGCTCAACGCCAACGAATCTCCCTGGCCCAACGGCGCCGATGCCGCGGGCACGCTGCGACGCTATCCCGACCCGCAGCCGCAGACGCTGCGCGACGCGCTGGCGGCGCTCTACGGATGCGCGCCCGGGCAGCTCCTGGCCGGCCGCGGCAGCGACGAAGGCATCGACCTGCTGGTGCGGGCCGTGTGTCGGCCGGGTGGCGATGCCATCGTCGTGACCACGCCCACCTTCGGCATGTACGCGGTGAGCGCGCGACTGCACGGCACGCGCGTGATCGATGTGCCGCTGCGCGAGCGGGACGGCGCATGGCAGTGCGATTTCGCGGCTGTCGCGGACGCTGCGATCGGGCAGGGCGCACGCCTGGTGTTCCTGTGCTCGCCGGGCAATCCGAGCGGCGCGCTGCTGCCGCTGGATGACATCGCGTCGCTCGCGCGCACGCTCGACGGCCGTGCACTGGTCGTCGTGGATGAGGCGTACGTGGAATACGCCGATGGGCCATCTGCCATCGGCCTGCTGGACCGGCACCGCAACGTCGTCGTGCTGCGGACACTGTCCAAAGCGCACGCATTGGCCGCCGCGCGCATCGGCAGCGTGATCGCCGATGCGGACCTGATCGAGGTCCTGCGCCGTTGCCAGGCGCCGTATCCGCTGCCGGCCAGCTGCGTCGAGCAGGCCCTGCAGGCGCTGTCTCCTGCCTCCGCCGCGATCACCCGTACACGCGTGCAAACCGTGCGTGCCGAACGCGACGCCCTGCTCGAACGGCTGCCCTCATTGCCCGGCATCAGGCGCGTGTACGCATCGCAGGCGAACTTCGTCCTGGTGCGCTTCGACGATGCGCAGGCGGCGTTCGAACGGCTGCTTGCGGCGGGCGTAGTGGTGCGCGACATGCGCGCCGCCGCGCAGCTCGGCGATGCGCTGCGCATCAGCCTGGGTACGCCGGAACAGAACGCAGCCGTGCTTCGCGTGTTGCGCGGGGAGGCGGCATGAGCGCCACGCCCATCCTGTTCGTGGATCGCGACGGAACGCTGATCGAGGAACCGTCCGACTTCCAGATCGACCGTTTCGAGAAACTGCGCTTCGTGCCTGGCGTGATCCCCGCGATGCTGCGCCTTCGCGATGCCGGCTATCAGTTCGTCATGGTGACCAACCAGGACGGGCTGGGCACCGATGCCTTCCCGCAGGCGGATTTCGAAGGTCCGCACCGGCTGATGATGCAGGTGTTCGAGAGCCAGGGCATCGCGTTCCGCGACGTGCTCATCGACAGCAGCCTGCCGGCGGAGAATGCGCCCACCCGCAAGCCGGGCATCGGCCTGGCGCTGCCGCTGCTGCGGGATCGCGGCATCGACTGGTCGCGCTCGGCGATGGTCGGCGATCGCGAAACCGACAACGCGTTCGCGCGCAACCTCGGCATCCGTGCATTCCAGCTGCGAACCGAGCAGTTCGGCGGCGACTGGGACTGGAACGGCATTGCACACGTACTGGCCGACGCGCCGCGCACCGCCAACGTCACCCGCAATACGCGCGAGACGCGCATCAGCGTCGTTCTCGACCTGGACCGCGTGGCGGATCCGCAGGTCCACACCGGTCTGGGGTTCTTCGATCACATGCTCGAACAGATCGGCAAGCACGGCGGCCTCGCGCTGCAGCTGCGCTGCGAGGGCGACCTGCACATCGACGAACACCACACCGTAGAGGACAGCGCGCTGGCGCTGGGCCAGGCCCTGCGCGAGGCGCTGGGCGACAAGCGCGGCATCGGCCGCTACGGCTTCACGCTGCCGATGGACGAATCGCTGGCCAGTGCCGCGCTGGATTTCTCGGGCCGGCCGTACTTCGTGTTCGACGGAGCGTTCGCGCGCGAGCGCGTCGGCGACCTGCCGACCGAACTGGTGCCGCACTTCTTCCGTTCGCTGTGCGACGGCGCCGGGCTCAACCTCAACCTGCGCGTGCAGGGCGACAACGACCATCACAAGGTCGAGGCCTGCTTCAAGGCCGTAGCGCGCGCACTGCGACAGGCGGTGAAACGCGAAGGGCGAGAGCTGCCGAGCACGAAGGGAACGCTGTGATGGGAGTGCGAGGTTTCCGTAGGCGCTTCGCCGGAGCACCACGATGAACGTCGTCCTGATCGATTCCGGCGGTGCCAACATCGGCTCTGTGCGCTATGCCCTCGAACGCCTCGGCGTGGACGCTCGTCTTACCGCGGAGCCCGACGCGATCCGTGCGGCCGATCGCGTGATCCTCCCCGGCGTGGGTGCGGCGCCAGCCGGCATGGCGCGACTGCGCGAGCTGAATCTGGTCGAGCTGATCCGCGGGCTGCGCCAGCCGCTGCTGGGCATCTGCCTGGGCATGCAGTTGCTGTTCGATTCGTCGGAAGAGGGCGATGTGGAATGCCTCGGCCTGATTCCGGGAAAGGTGCGCAAGATGGCCGGTGGCCCCGGTTTGCGCGTGCCGCACATGGGCTGGAACACCCTGCATCGCAGCCGCGACGACACGCTGCTGAGGGACATCGGGGACGGCGAGCACGCGTACTTCGTGCATGGCTATGCCGCGCCGGTCAGCGAGCACACCCTGGCCACCAGTGAGCATGGCGAGCGTTTCGCCGCAGTGGTCCGGCGCGATCGCTGCTGGGGCGCACAGTTCCACCCGGAACGGTCCGCATCTGTGGGAGCGCGCCTGTTGCGGAACTTCCTTTCGGAGCGTTTGGCATGAGCAGTTGCTGGAACCTCCCGCGTCGCGTCATGCCGACCGCATTCGAACCGTATCCCGCCATCGACGTGCGCGACGGTCGCGTGGTGCGGCTGCGCCAGGGCGATTACGCGCAGGAAACGCGCTACGGCGACGATCCGCTCGAATTCGCACAGCGCTATGCGGAGGCCGGCGCGCGCTGGCTGCACCTGGTCGACCTGGATGCGGCGCGGGCGGGCGGCTATACGCTGGCGCCGTTGCTGCAGCGCATCCGGCAGACGACCGGCCTGCTCGTACAGACCGGCGGCGGCGTGCGCTCGCAGGATGACGTGTCCGCGATCCTCGATGCAGGTGCGCAGCGGGTGGTGGTCGGGTCGCTGGCCGTGCGCGCACCGGACATCGTCGCGGGCTGGATCGAAACCTTCGGCGCGGACCGGATCACCGTGGCGCTGGATGCGCGCAAGGATGCGGCCGGTGAATGGCAGTTGCCCGTGTCCGGCTGGACGCAGGCCAGCGGCGTCCAGCTGATCCCGATGCTCCGGCGCTACGCTGACGCCGGATTGCGTCACCTCCTTTGCACCGACATCGAGCGTGACGGCATGTTGTCCGGCCCCAACCTGGACCTCTACTGCCTGGTCCGCGAAACCGCGCCACAGCTCGCGCTGCAGGCGTCCGGTGGCATCCGCGACATCGACGACGTCCGCGCCGCGCGCGCGGCGGGCTGCGCCGGCGCCGTACTCGGCAAGGCGTTGCTGGACGGACGCTTCGATCTGCGCGATGCACTCGCGGAGGCGGGCGCATGCTGAGCCGCCGCATCATTCCCTGCCTGGACGTACGCGATGGCCGCGTGGTGAAGGGTGTGCGATTCCGCGACCACGTCGACATGGGAGACATCATCGAAAAGGCTTTGCGCTATCGCGACGAGGGCGCCGATGAACTGGTGTTCTACGACATCACGGCCAGTCCCGAAGGCCGAAGTGTCGATCGCGAGTGGGTGCAGCGCGTTTCGCGCGCCATCGACATTCCGTTCTGCGTGGCCGGCGGCATCCGTTCGGTGGACGACGCACGTGCCGTGCTGCATGCGGGAGCGGACAAGATTTCGATCAACACGCCTGCGCTGGAGCGGCCCGAACTGATCGGCGAAATCGCCGACGCCTTCGGCGTGCAATGCGTGGTCGTTGGCGTCGACAGCCTGCGCGATGAGGACGGTGAGTGGCGCGTGCGCCAGTACACCGGCGATCCGACGCGGACGCGAGCCCTTGCGCGCCGCACGCTCGACTGGGTGGTCGAAGCGCAGCAGCGCGGCGCGGGCGAGATCGTGCTCAACTGCATGGGCAGCGACGGCGTGCGCAGCGGCTACGACATCGAGCAGCTTGCTTCGGTACGCGAGCGTTGCGAAGTGCCGCTGGTGGCATCGGGTGGCGCAGGCGCCATCGCGCATTTCGCCGAAGTGTTCATGCGAGCCGATGTGGACGCTGCGCTGGCCGCCAGCGTGTTCCACTCCGGCGCCGTTCCGATTCCGCAGCTCAAGCGCGACCTGCGTGCGCAGGGTATCGAGGTGCGCGATGCAGGCTGAACTGACGTCGCTCGACTCTCTCGCCTGGGAGAAGCAGGGCGGCCTGCTGCCGGTCGTGGTGCAGGACGCCGACACGCTGCGCGTGCTGATGCTGGGCTACATGAATGCCGAGGCATTGCAGACCACGCTACGCAGCGGCCACGTGACCTTCTACAGCCGCAGCCGCCAGCGTCTGTGGACCAAGGGCGAGACGTCGGGCCATTACCTGGACCTGGTCTCGGTGGAGGCCGATTGCGACGCCGACACGCTGCTGGTGTTGGCCCGTCCGCACGGGCCCACATGCCATCTCGGGCGGGACAGCTGCTTTCCTGGCGCGTCTGCGCAAGTTGCCAAGGGGTCATTCCTGCAGGATCTCGATGCGCTGATCGCCACGCGTGAACGCGAACGGCCGGCGGGCAGCTACACCACGCGCCTGTTCGACGGCGGCATTCGCCGCATCGCGCAGAAGGTGGGTGAGGAGGGCGTGGAAACGGCACTGGCCGCGGTGGCGCAGGACGAACGTGAACTGCTCGGCGAGGCCGGCGACCTGCTGTACCACCTGCTGGTATTGCTGCGTGCGCGCGGCCTGGGGCTGGCGGACATCGAGTCGCTGTTGCGGGAGCGCCACGCGGGGCACTGATCCCGCCTCCCCACGCGCTTCCGATCGTCAGGAAAGCTCCGGATAATCGCGCGACCGATCCTCGCGCGAACCGCCATGAACCGCTTGTTGTCCCCGGCCTTGCTGTGCCTGCTCGTCTGCTCCGCTGCGGCATCCGCACAAGCGCCTTCGCAGGCGACGGGCGTCGTGTTCGAGGATCGCAACGGCAACGGCCAGCGCGATCAAGGCGAGCGCGGCATTCCCGGAATCAAGGTGTCGAACGGCCGCGAGCTGGCGATCACCGACCCGCAGGGCCGATACACGCTGCCTGTGGCGCAGGGCACCACGCTGTTCGTGATCAAGCCGCCGACGCACGCCGTCCCCAGCGGCCGGAACGGCCTGCCGGAGTTCTGGCATCACGTATTTCCGCAGGGCTCGCCGTCGCTCCGCTATGGCGGCATCGCGGCAACTCCTGCGGCGACAAGCCATGACTTTCCGTTGCGTGGTCAGCGCATGACCAAGGGCGACCTGCGCATGCTGGTGTTCGGCGACCCGCAGCCCAAGAGCCGCACCGACGTCGGCTATTACGAGCGCGACATCGTGCAGCCGCTTGCCGGGCGGCATGACGCACGGCTTGGCCTGAGCCTGGGCGACATCGTCAATGACGATCTGACCCTCTATGCCGACATGAACCGCGTCACCGCCACGCTGGGCGTGCCGTGGCTGCACGTGCCGGGCAATCACGATCTCGACTTCGATGCGACGCGCGACGAAGACGCGCTGCTCACGTTCCGCAACGTGTTCGGGCCCGACACCTATGCATGGGAGGAGCCGCAGGCCAGCTTCATCGTGCTGGACGATGTGGTGTACCAGCCGGGCCGCAAGCCATCCTATGTCGGCGGCCTGCGCGAGGATCAGTTCGCGTTCCTGCAGGCCTACCTGGCCACGCTGCCCAAGGATCGCCGCGTGGTGATCTCCGTGCACATCCCGTTCTTCGATCCGGTGCCGGGTGTGGAAACGTTCCGCCGCGCCGATCGCGAACGCCTGTTTGCGCTGTTGCAGGACCACACGCAGGTGCTGCTGCTCAGCGCGCACACGCACAACCAGCGACACTGGTACCACGACGCGTCCACCGGCTGGCATGGCGCGAAGCCGCTGCACGAATACAACGTGGGCGCGACCTGCGGAGCCTTCTGGTCCGGCGTGAAGGACGCACAGGGCATTCCGGACACCACCATGAGCGACGGCACGCCCAACGGTTATGCGTGGATCACGGTGAAACCGGATGGCGCTTACGCGCTGAGCTACCAGGTGGCGCGCAGCCCGGATGACGATGCCATCGGCCTGCACGCGCCGAAGGTGCTCAGGCGCGGCGCCTGGCCGGCATTCGGCGTCTACGCCAACGTCTACATGGGCCAGGCGGACACTCGCGTCGAATACCGCATCGACGAGGGCGATTGGAAATCGATGAAGCGTGTCGAACAGCCCGACCCGCGCCTTGTCGCGGAGAACATCGCCGACGATAGCGCCGGACAGTTGCGTGGCTACGACCGCTCGCCCGAGGCGGACGCGTCGACGCATTTGTGGCGCGGCACCTTGCCGACGGACCTTGCGCCGGGCGAGCACCGCATCGAGGTGCGCGCTTTCGACCACTGGCAGGGGGAACAACGCGCGCAGACGCGTTATCGTCTGGACGACGTACAGGAGTAAGCGCCATGGCCGCCGAACTGCCCACCGACCTGCCGATCAAGCTCTTCAAGGATGCGTTGGCGTGGGAGAAGTGGCTGGCCGCGCACCATGACGCGCCGGGCCTGTGGCTGAAGATCGCGAAGAAGGACCAGGGCGTCACTTCCGTAAATTACTCCGACGCGCTGGACGTCGCGTTGTGCCACGGCTGGATCGATGGCCTCAAGCGCGCCTGCGACGAGCAGTACTTCCTGCAGCGCTTCACGCCGCGCAAGCCGCGCAGCCTGTGGTCGAAGCTCAATGTCGCGCGCATCGAGAAGCTGATGAAGGCCGGGCGGATGCAACCGGCTGGACTCCGCGAAGTGGAGCGGGCGAAGGCGGACGGCCGCTGGGAAGCCGCCTACCACGCCGCCAGTGCCATGGACGTGCCGCCGGAATTGGCCGCGGCACTGAAGAAGAACGCGAAGGCGCGAAAGGCCTTCGAGGCGCTCAACGCGACGAACCGCTATGCCTTCTGCTGGCGTGTGCACACCGCGAAGAGGCCGGAGACGAAGCAGGCGAGGGTGGAGAAGTTCGTGGAGATGCTGGAGCGAGGCGAGAAGATCCACGCGTGAGCGTGTCGCTCACGGCTTGCCGGTGATGCGGCAGATGGGAGATCTCTACGACGGACGAATCGTTCCAGATCGTCGTGCCCCCTTCTCCCCTTGTGGGAGAAGGTGCCCCGAAGGGGCGGAAGAGGGGCTAGCGCTGCTCGTTCAAGGAACGTGAGCCAAGCTCGCACATCGCACATCGCACATCCCGACCCTCAACCCAACCCCTCTCCCGATGGGGGAGGGGCTTTCAGCCAAAGCCCGCTGGTGGGGCTCGATGCCGCCGCCCAGGTCAGCAGATCACGAGGTCTGCAAAGGACTCCACCCGCTCGTGCCCATGCGCCGCATCGCCCTCGCGCGGCTGCGCGTAATCCTCACGTCGATCGATCAGCGCCGTCTGCAGGCCCGCTTCGCGCGCCGCATCGAGTTCCTCGACCACGTCGGATAGGAACAGGACCTCGCCTGCCGGAAGCCCAATCGACTCGATGATATTGCGGTAGCTCTGCGCCTCGCGCTTGCCGCCCACCTCGGTGTCGAACCAGCCGGAGAACAGCGGGGTCAGGTCGCCCGCGTCGCTGTGACCGAAGAACAGGCGCTGCGCAGGCACGCTTCCGGACGAATACACGTACAGCGGCAGCCCGGCCGCGTGCCACGCGCGCAACGCCGGCGCGGCGTCGGGATAGATGTGCGCGGTGAAATCGGCGCTGTTGTAGCCGTCCGCCCAGATCATGCCCTGCAGCGCCTTCAGCGCGGTGTGCTTGCGATCCTCGTCGATCCAGCCCTGCAGCACTTCGACGATCATCGCGTCGTCGCACATGCCGCCGTTCTCGGTCGCCACCGCGTCCAGCCACTTGCGCACCGCCGGTTCCTTGCCGCGCGCGGCGACGAAGCGGGGCAGGGCGCGCCGCGCGTACGGAAACAGCACGTCCTTCACGAACGAGATGCTGCTGGTGGTGCCTTCGATGTCGGTGAGGATGGCTTTGACGGTCATGCGCTGGAGAGCAACGAAATCAGATGAACGAGGGACGGAAGGCGCGAGCGTCGGAGCGGGATCGAGCCTTTCCTCTCGTTCCTCGTTTCTCTCCCACTCGTTCCTGTCTCAGCCGGCTTGGCCCTTTTCGTAGCGCGGATAGCGCTGGGCGATGTCGGTGCCGGTGAAGTGGCCGACCCAGCCATCGGGCTCGGTGAAGAAACGGATGGCGACGAAGCTCGGCTCCGGACCCATGTCGAACCAGTGCCTGGCGCCGTCGGGCACGGCGATCAGGTCGCCCTGCTCGCACTTCACCTCGTACACCTCGTCGTTGACGTGCAGGGTGAACAGGCCCGAGCCGGCAACGAAGAAGCGCACCTCGTCTTCCTTGTGGAAGTGCTCGTCCAGGAACTTGGTCCGCATGGCCTCGCGCTGCGGGTTGTCCGGCGCGATGCTGACCACGTCCACCGTCTTGAAGCCGCGCTCGCGGACCAGCCGGTCGATGTCGGCGCGGTAGGCCTCCATGATCCTTTCCGGCGCGTCCCCCGGCGCGACCGGTGCGTTGGCCTGCCATTGCTCGAAGGTCACGCCGATCTTCGCCAGCTCGCGCGCCATCTCGGCGTGGTCCGAGGTGATCAGGCGCGGGGTGGTGGTGTCGGTCTCGGTAAAGATGCGCAGGCGGCTCATCGCTGCAGTCTCCTCAGTTCAAGCTCGCAGCCGAGCAGGAATTCGAATGCTTCCAGGTGACGCCGGGCTTCCGGCATGTCGCGGCCCCAGGCGTACAGCCCGTGCCCGTCGATCAGATAGCCCCACATGGCTTGGCGGTCGAGCAGGCAGTCCACCTGCGCGGCCAGCGTGTGCATGTCCTGGCTGTTGGGCAGCACTGGAAGCTCGACGCTGATCTCGTGGGTGGTGTTGCCCGAGAAGGCTTTCAAGAGTTCGTAGCCTTCCAGGTGCACGTGGCCCGAGCCCGCGTACAGGCGGGAGGCCACCGTCTGCACCCTGGAATGGGTGTGCAGCACGCAGCCGATATCCGGGTAGCGCTTGTACAGCTGGGTGTGGAGCAGGGTTTCGGCGGAAGACTTCTGGCTGGTGGCAACCGGCTGGCCTTCCAGGTCGACCACCATGATGTCGGCCTCGGTGAGCCGGCCCTTGTCGCGGCCGGAGACGGTGATCGCGACGTGGCGATCATCCATGCGGCGCGAGAAGTTGCTGCTGGTGGCCGGCGTCCAGCCCAGCGCGGACAACTCGCGGACGTTGACGATGATCTCGCCGGCGCAGTGGGCCAGACGCTGGGGATCGTAGGGGGGCTGCGTATCCATCCGGGAAGTGTAGCGGACCCGCCCGATGGCGGCCGGTCGCGGGTTCGTGACAGGTCGTGATGCCGGTATGACCCGGCGAAGGGGAGCGGCCGGACCTGCATGGCGACGCGGCGGTTTTCCTGATCTGCCGAAGTGACTAGGACGAATCCGAAAAGCCCGGTTCAGCGAACTGAGGCGCTTGTTTTCGGACGCATCTGATATTGGGCAAACCCGCCGGTTCCTAGCATTTCCGTCCATCGGGGCGCCGCCCCTTTTCCTTTCCTGGAGTCGGCAATGAACAAGATCCATCGCATCGTCTGGAACCGCGCGACCCAGCGCTGGGTGGTCGCATCCGAACTGGCCACGGCAAGCGGCAAGGGTTCGCGTCGCGTGCTGGCCGGCGCGGTTGCCTTGGCCGTGGCGGCCGGATTGGGCGGCTTCGCGCATGCGGGGCAAGCCAACTCCTACGAAGCCGGCATCCTAGGGAACGATTCCAGCTGCCTTAGCTCCACCGCGCCCGGTTCAGTCGTCACCGACGCGACAACCTGCGACAGCGGTGCCGGCGGCACCCAGGCCGCGCTGGTGGCCTACGACGCTGCCGGGCAGGCGGGCGGGTACGTGACCGTGTCCGACCCGGATACCGTGCGCCTTGGTGCCGGCGGCGTGGACAAGCTGCTTGTCGGCAGCGGCGGGCTGACGGCCTACGACTCGCTGTCCATGTCCAACCACTACATCCGCAATCTGGCCGCCGGCACGCTGGATGCTGATGCGGTCAACTTCGCGCAGCTGAAGGCGACCGGGCAAAGCGTCGCCACTGCGCTGGGCGGTGGCGCGGCCCTCAATGTCGACGGCACGTTGTCGGGTCCGAACTACCTGCTGGGCAATGCCAATGCCATCAGCGGTACCAGCGGTACCGTAGCGGGCGTGGACAGCGCGTTCGCGCGAGTCGACACCGCGCTGGGCTCGCTCGACGCCCGCACCGCGCTGACCAGCCGCTACCTGAAGGTCGTCGGCGCCAACGACGGCAGCGACGACGCGAGTACCGGTGGCTTCGCAGGCGCCATGGCGGTCGGCCGCAATGCGGGAGCCGGCGCTGCCCGCGCGGTCGCGCTGGGTGACACCGCGCGTGCCATCGGCAGCAGGAGCGTCGCGCTGGGCTATTCGGCCTCCGCCTCGGGCGAGAGCAGTGTCGCGCTGGGCGATGGGGCCATGGCGTCGAACGGCTTCAGCACCGCAGTGGGCCCGTGGACGAGGGCGACCGGGCAGGACTCGACGGCCATCGGCAGCCAGTCGTTTTCGTCCGGCCAGCAGTCGCTGGCCATCGGCTTCATGGCCCAGTCTCAGGGCATTGGCTCTTTCGCGCTTGGCAACATGGCCTTCGTGGATGCCGCCGCAGGTCGCGGCATCGCGATCGGTTCGGGCGCCACGGTAACCGGCACGGATGCGGTCGCGATCGGTCGCCGCTCGGTGGCCGATCGTGCCAACACCGTCTCGGTGGGCAGCGCCGGGGCCGAGCGCCAGATCGTCAACGTCGCCAGCGGATCGCAAGGCACCGATGCCGTCAACGTCGCGCAGCTCAAGGCGAGCGCGCAGAGCGTCGCCGACGCGCTCGGTGGCGGCTCCGTGGTGCAGGCGGATGGTTCGCTGTCGGCGCCAACCTACGTCGTGACCAATGTCGATGGCTCTACGGCCACAGTCGACAACGTCGGCGACGCCATCACCAATCTCGATGGCCGCATTTACGCCAACACCGCCGACATCGCAAACCTCCAGCAGAACATCACCAATCTCAGCACCGGCACCATCGGTCTGGTGCAGCAGGCGGCGCCGGGCGAAAGGCTTACCGTAGGCAAGAACACGGATGGCACCGAGGTGTCCTTCACCGGCACGGCAGGCGAACGCAAGCTGACGGGGGTTGCGGCGGGTACCGCCGACAACGACGCGGTGAACGTCTCTCAGCTGAAGGCGACCGGGTTGATCGACGAAAACGGTGACGCCATGAACGCCGTGGTCTACGACAGCGCGGACAAGGACAGCGTCACGCTGGGCGGCAAGGGCGCGGCGAAGAAGGTGAAGCTGAAGAACGTCGCCGACGCGACGCAGGACGACGAGGCGGTCAACCTGGGCCAGCTGAAAGCTACCGGCCTGGTCGACGGCGGCGGCAACGCGCTGGACGCGGTGGTGTACGACGCCGCTTCGGATCGTGGCGTGGTCACGTTTGGCGGTTCGGGCGGCACGCTGTTGACCAACGTGCGCGACGGCGCGATCGCGGTCGGCAGCCGCGACGCGGTGAACGGCGGCCAGATCGCCGCGCTGCGCGACAGCCTGCAGAGCCAGGTGACCAACATCGACAACCGCGTGACCAGCATCGAGCAGGCGCGCCAGCCCTACTTCGACGGGCGCGGCGATTCGGATATCAGCAACAGCAAGGACATGAGTTCGGCGAGCTCGTCGGGCGTCGCCATGGACGAAGCAAAGGCAACGGGGCGCGGCAGCGTCGCCGCCGGTGCGAATGCGACGGCGAGCGCCGACGGCGCGGTTGCCCTGGGCGCCAATAGCGTCGCCGACCGTACGAACACGGTGTCGGTGGGATCCGCTGGCGCCGAGCGCCAGGTGGTCAACGTGGCGGCCGGCAGCGCGGACACGGATGCGGTGAACGTGGCCCAGCTCAATGCCCGACTGGCGCAGGGCAACAGCACGGTGCTGTCGCAGGCCAACAGCTACACGGACCAGCGGATCAACGACGTGTGGAACGATCTGGGCCGCGCGATCGACGAGGTCGACCGCCAGGCAAATCGCGGTATCGCGGCGGCGTCGGCCCTGGTCAACGTCACGCCGTACGTGCCCGGGCATACGGCCGTGAACGCCGGCGTTGCAAGCTATCGCGGTGAAGCCGCGCTGGGCGTGGGCGTGTCGCGCTGGAGCGATGACGGCCATGTCAACTTCAACGCCGGCATGTCCGCCTCGCAGGGCGACCAGCCGATCTTCCGGGTCGGCGTGGGCTACGTGTTCTGATCTGATCGCCCCTCAGATCCATCAAGCGCCGGCGGCCATGACCGCCGGCGTTTCTTTGGGCCTTGGGAGCCGGATCCGAGCGCGGGCATAGGCACGTCTCAGCGGTTGAGACTGCGCGGCGGCATGCTGGACGCCGTTCTGCTGGAGTCCGTCATGTCGCAACGTTCAGGAAGCGCCGACCTGCCGTTGCACGGAGGTCGCGTGCCGCGCTGGCTCGCCGACCGCATGACTCGGTTGGGCGCGGTCGTGTGCGAAGCCATCGTCCACACCTATGGTCGCGACGAACTGCTGCGTCGCCTGGCGCATCCGTTCTGGTTTCAGTCCTTCGGGGCTGTCATGGGCATGGACTGGCATTCATCCGGCATCACCACCAGCGTGATTGGCGCGCTCAAGCGTGGCCTGACGCCACTGTCGGGCGAACTGGGCCTGCACGTGTGCGGCGGTCGAGGGCGGCATTCGCGCGCGACGCCCGCCGAACTGCTGGCGGTCGGCGAGCGCGTCGGACTGAATGGCGTGGCGTTGGCACAGGCCAGCCGCATGGTCGCCAAAGTGGACAGCGCGGCAGTGCAGGACGGGTTCGATCTGTACCTGCACGGGTTCATCGTCAGCGACGACGGGCGATGGGTGGTCGTGCAGCAGGGCATGAACGGCGGGCGCAAGCAGGCGCGGCGATATCACTGGCTCTCGGAGGGCCTGACCAGCTTCGTCGATTCGCCGCATGCGGCCATCGAGGGTCCGGGGCAGGGGCGCATCGTCAATCTCGCCGACCGGCGCGCGGCGCGTTCACGTGACGCGCAGCTGGACCTGCTGCGCACGCTGGGGCCGCACGGCATCTTGCGCGAACTGTCGCGCATCGAAGGTCGTGACGCGGTGGCGACGGCGGTGGAACCGGCGCCGCAACTTGAACTGCTGCCGCATCTGGTCATGCCGGATCGCCATGAGGTGCAGGCGGGCGACGTCGTCGCACGACGGCTGCACGGAAGCCTGGCCGCGGCCGCCGAGCGCGGTCCGCTCGATTTCGCCGAGCTGCTGCAGGTGCCCGGTGTAGGCGCACGCACGGTGCGTTCGCTGGCGATGGTGGCGGAAGTGATGCACGGCGCTCCCTGCCGCTTCAGCGACCCCGCGCGCTTCTCGCTGGCGCACGGCGGCAAGGACCGTCACCCGTTTCCGGTGCCGACCAAGGTGTACGACCACACCATCGGCGTGCTCAAGCGCGCCGTCCATAACGCGAAGCTCGGTCGTGAGGAGCAGCTGGAAGCGTTGAAACGGCTGGACGCTCAGGCACGACAGCTTGAGCGCGATGCGATGGGACAGTCGGTCGAGGATTACATCGCCGAAGAACGCCGCATGTCGCACGCATACGGAGGGCGCAGCGTATTCGGCTGGGAAGCGCCGCCGGAAGAAGCCCCGCGCTCCGAAGCGGTGAACGCGAAACGCGAGCGCCGCGTGGGCGGTTGACCGGACGCGGCCGATGAGGCGCGCGATCAGGCCTCCGCCGTCTTGCGCCGCGATGCAATGAACCGCGCAATCACGGCCCAGGCCAGTGCCACCACGCTGACACCCAGCGTGCCCAGCGTGAGCCACATCCAGGTGATGCCACGCGACCAGGTGAAGTTGAGCGAGAGGTTGCCGGCCAGGGCCACCGAGGCCGGCAGCCACGCCACGCAGGCCAGCAACGCAAGCCACGCCACCAGCCGCGCAGGCGAGCCGGGCAGGGCAATCACCACCGCCATGCCGGCCAGGGCGCACAACCCCGCCGCCGCGATCGCGTTGCCGAGCGGCAGGCCGCCCGGCAGCGACCATTCCAGGAACGATCCACCGCCAACCAGCGCCAGCACGGCGCTGGCGAACACCAGCGCAAGCACGCCAAGGTTCCGCCTGCTCATGTCACGGTCCCGATCAGCGGGCCGCGCTTACTTGCGCAGCCGGCTGTGGCGGTACCCATAGAGGAAGTAGATCAGGAAGCCGACCGCCGTCCACACCACCATCAGGAACCAGTTGTGCGCGGTCATCGTCGACAGCAGCGCAAGGCAGCTCAAGATGCCCGCCAGGCAGACGAACCAGGCGAACGGAATGCGGAAGGGACGCGGCAGGTCGGGCTGCGTGCGACGCAGGATCAGCACGCCGGCGCAGACCGCGGCGAACGCGATCAGCGTGCCCATCGAGGTCAGTTCGCCCAGCACGTCCAGCGGGAACAACGCCGCCAGCACGGCGATGCCGATGCCGGTGATCACCGTGTTGATGTGCGGGGTGCGGTACTCGGGGTGGATCCTGGTGAAGATCGGGGGCAGCAGGCCGTCGCGCGCCATGATCATGAAGATGCGCGGCTGGCCGATGATCATCACCAGCACCACCGAAGACAGTCCGATCAGCGCGCCGATCTCCACCACGATGCGCAGCCAGCCCAGCTGCGGATGCGCAGCCACGGCGGTCACGACGGGCTCCGCGGTGCCGAGTTCGGTGAACGGCACCAGGCCAGTCATCACCGCGGCCATCGCGATGTACAGCACGGTGCAGATGACCAGCGACAGCAGCATGCCGATGGGCAAATCGCGCTGCGGCTTGTGCGATTCCTGCGCCGCCACCGACACCGCCTCGAAGCCGATGTAGGCGAAGAACACCAGCGCCGCGCCGCGCAGCACGCCCTCGAAACCGAACTTGCCGGGGCCTTCGTTGGCCGGGATGAACGGCTGCCAGTTGGCCGGATCGACGTACTGCCAGCCGGCGAAGATCACCAGCAGGATCAGGCCGGTCTTCAGCACCACCATCGCCATGTTCATGGCGGACGACTTGCGGATGCCGATGTAGCAGACCCAGGTCAGCAGCAGCACGATGGCCGCGGCGGGCAGGTTCGCGATGGCGCCGGTCGGCCGCAGTTGCGCGTCGATGGGCGCACTGACGAGTGCCTTCGGCAGGTATATGTGGAAGTGTTCCAGCAGGCTGAGGAAGTAGCCCGTCCAGCTCACCGCCACCGCGGACGCCGAAACGCCGTACTCCAGTACCAGCATCCAGCCGATGAACCAAGCGGCCAGCTCGCCCAGCGTCGCGTACGTGTAGGTGTAGGCGCTGCCGGATACCGGCACCATCGCCGCGAACTCGGCATAGGCCAGCGCGCAGAACGCGCAGCAGATGGCCGCCAGCACGAACGACAGCATGATCGCCGGACCGGCGTGATTGGCCGCGGCCTGCCCGGTGATGACGAAGATGCCGCCGCCGATCACCGCACCGATTCCCAGCGCAGTCAGTCCCCACGGGCCGAGCGTGCGGTGCAGGCTCAGGCCTTCGGCGTCGGCGTGGCTGGCGTGGGGGTGCTTGGTCGCAAGCAGTCGCTGCAGCATGTGGAAGTCCTGTGGCCGCGGCGCGTTGCGCCGGCGGATTGATTGCATGAGTGGAAACGAAGAGGGCCGGCGAGTTCGTCGTCGGCCCTTCGTGTCGTGCGGCTCAGCCCTGCCGCAGCTTGCTGTGGCGGTAGCTGTAGTTGAAGTAGATCGCGAACCCGACTGCGGTCCACAGCGCCAGCAGCGCCCAGTTGTACCAGCCCATGAAGCCGACCAGTGCCAGGCACGAGGCCGCGCCCAGCAGGCAGATCACCGGTGCGAACGGCACGCGGAACGCACGCGGCAGGTCCGGGCGGGTACGGCGCAGGATCAGCACGCCGATGCAGACGGTGGCGAACGCGATCAGTGTGCCCATCGACACCAGGTCGCCAAGCACGCTCAAGGGGAAGAAGGCGGCCAGCGTCAGCGCCACGAGCGTGACCAGCATCGTCGCCTTGTGCGGCGTGTGGTGTTTTGCGTGCACCGCGCCCAGGAACTTTGGCATGAGGCCGTCGCGCGACATGGCGAAGAAGATGCGCGCCTGGCCCATCAGCATCACCAGGATCACCGAGGTCAGGCCGGCAACCGCGCCGATCTCGACCGCGAACTTCAGCCAACCCAGCGACTTGTAGGCCTCCAGTGCGGTCGCCACCGGCTTGGCCGTGCCGAGCTGCGGATACGGCAGCAGGCCGGTCAGCACCGCCGAGACGACGATGTAGAGGATCGTGCACACGACCAGCGAACCCAGGATGCCGATCGGCATGTCGCGCTGCGGGTTCTTGGCTTCCTGCGCCGCGGTGGAAACCGCATCGAAGCCGATGTAGGCGAAGAACACGATGGACGCTGCGCGCAGCACGCCGGGCCAGCCGAAGCGGTCGCCGCCTTCGTTGGCCGGGATGAACGGCGACCAGTTGTCCGGATTGACATACTGCGAGCCGAAACCGATCAGCGCCAGGATCACCACGACCTTGATCGCCACGATGATCGCGTTGGCGTTGGCCGACTGGCGGATGCCCACGTAGCACAGGTAGCCCACCGCGGCGACGATCAGCACCGCCGGCAGGTTGAACAGCGCGCCGGTGGCAGTGAACTGGCCGTTGGCGTAGGCGATCGGCGCGGACGCGAACAGCGCCGGGAAACGCCAGCCGCTGCCGAGCGCGTGCGCGATCGACTCCAGCAGGCTGATCGCATAGGCCGACCAGCCGACCGCCACGGTGGACACGGCGAACAGGTATTCGAGCACCAGCGTCCAGCCGACGAACCATGCCACCAGCTCGCCCAGCGTCGCGTAGGTGTAGCTGTAGGCGCTGCCGGAGACGGGGATCATCGAGGCGAATTCGGCATAGCACAGACCCGCGAACGCGCAGGCGATGCCGGCGAGCACGAAGCTGAGCATCACTGCCGGGCCGGCATGATTGGCCGCGGCCTGTCCTGTCATCACGAAGATGCCGGCACCGATGATCGCGCCGACGCCGAGCAGCAGCAGGTGCCGGGCAGAGAGAACGCGCTTGAGGTCCATCTCCCCCTGGAGCGAGCCCTCGACGGGTTCGCCGGCATCCACGTGCCCGGCGGGCTCCACCGGCTTGGTGACGAACAGGTTTTTGAACATCGATTTCCCCTGGGGATGTGTGATCGGCCGCCCGTTCAGGCGGCATGAAACGGTGCCGTGGGGGCGGGCCACCATACCCCACGCGGGAAAGCAGCGGCAAGCAGGCAAACGTCACGGTTCGCCCGCATAATCCGGCCCCCTTTTCTCGCCATCCGTGCGGTCCCGACATGATCGACACCTCCCCCGAAGCCCTCGAACGACTGCGCCAGGATCTGCTGGATTACGCGCGTCGCTGGCCGCAGGAGGACGACGTCCGGCTGTTCCTGGAGTTGCTGGACGACGCGCAGGATCCATTCGAACGCGCGCGGCTTGCAGGTCACTTCACGGCGTCATGCTGGCTGGTGGACCGCGACGGCACGCGCGTGCTGCTCACTCATCACCGCAAGCTCGGGCGGTGGCTACAACTGGGTGGCCACGCCGACGGCGACCGCGAACTGTCGCGTGTCGCCCTGCGCGAGGCGGAGGAAGAGTCCGGTCTTCCCGGCCTGACGGTAGACCCGCAGATGTTCGACGTCGATCGCCACTGGATCCCCGAGCGCGGCGATGTGCCCGGCCACTGGCATTACGACGCACGTTACGTCGTGCATGCAGGTGAGGACGAGCGTTACGTCGTCAGCGAGGAGTCGCACGACCTGGCATGGCGTTCCATCGACGAAGTGCTGGCCGATCCGCACAGCGATGCGTCGATGTTGCGGATGGCGCGCAAGTGGATGCGGCAGCGCGCCGCGGGCTGAGCCGCGCCGCCGCATTCCGCATTCGCGGCTACAGGATCTCGATGCGCTTGACGTCGATCTCCACGCTGCGCAAATCGCGATCGACTTCGCCGTGCAGGCGCACGCGGGTGTCCGCACCGACCTTGCGCGGAAAGTCTTCGGCGTCGATTTCGGCGGTGATCGAACCCGTGGTGTCGCGGAACTCGTAGGTATCCGACGAAATCTGCCGGATGAGCGTGCCCTCCAGGATCACCTGGGTGTCGTCGGCGGCCTTGGCTGCGGCAGCGGCGGTCGTGACCACTGGTCGGGCGCTGGGCCCAGTGTATTGCGCCAGCGCTAGCGAAGCCGGCAACAACAGCGAAGCGGCGCACACGGCGCGCAGGGCGAAGAAACGGTTCACGGCGATCTCCTTGTGACGTGGACACGGCGCCATGCGTCCGGCAGCGCGCACGGCCGCTCCAGCCTGCACGGGCGGTCGACATGCCCACGTGAGGAGATCGCAGGGCGCGCGCTGCGCCCTGGCGGATCGATCAATACAGCACGCGCGTGCGCAGCGTCCCCGGGATCCGCGCCAGCTCCTCGCGCACCTGAGCCGCCTGCTCCTGCGTGGCGGTGACGTCGATCACGACGTAGCCGACCTTCGGGTGCGTGCGCAGGAACTGGCCGTCGATGTTGACGCCCAGTCGCGAGAACACGTCGTTGACCTGCGACAGCACGCCCGGCACGTTGCGGTGGATGTGCAGCAGGCGCGTGCTGCCCGTGTGCTCGGGCAACGTGACCTCGGGGAAGTTCACCGCCGACAGCGTCGAGCCGTTGTCGCTGTAGCGGATCAGCTTGGCCGCCACTTCCAGGCCGATGTTGTCCTGCGCTTCCAGCGTGCTGCCGCCGATGTGCGGCGTCAGGATGACGTTGTCGATGCCCACCAGGGGCGACACGAACGCGTCCGCGTTGCCCTGCGGTTCGACCGGGAACACGTCCACGGCCGCACCGCCCAGTTGACCGGCGCGCAGCGCGCCGGCAAGCGCGTCGATGTCGACCACCGTGCCGCGCGAGGCGTTGATCAGGTGCGCGCCCGGCTTCATGCGCGCGATCTGCGCCGCGCCCATCATGCCCTGCGTGGCCAGCGTCTCCGGCACGTGCAGCGTGACGATGTCGCTGCGTTCGAGCAGGTCGTCCAGGCCGAGCGCGGTACGCGCATTGCCCAGCGCGAGCTTGGTTTCGATGTCGTGGAAAATCACGTGCATGCCCAGCGCCTCGGCGATCACGCCGACCTGCGTGCCGATGTGGCCGTAGCCGACGATGCCGATCGTCTTGCCGCGCACCTCATGGCTGCCGGAGGCCGACTTCGACCATCCGCCGCGATGGCATTGCGCGTTCTTCTGCGGAATGCCGCGCATCAGCATGATGGCCTCGGCCACCACCAGTTCGGCCACGCTGCGCGTATTGGAGTAGGGGGCGTTGAACACCGGGATGCCCGCCAGTTCGGCGGTGTCCAGGTCGATCTGGTTGGTGCCGATGCAGAACGCGCCGATGGCCATGAGGCGCCGCGCATGCGAGAGCACCTCTGTGGTGAGCTGCGTGCGCGAGCGGATGCCCACGATATGCGCCTGCGCGATCTCGTGCAGCAGGACGTCCGGCGGCGGCGACTTGTCGTAGACCTGGATGTTCGAATAGCCGGCGTTGCGGAAGCTTTCCACCGCGGTAGGCGCGATGCCTTCCAGCAGGAGGACGCGGATGTCGGACTTCGGGAACGAGGTCTGCAGGCTCACGACGGTCGGTGTGCGGGAGAGGGGGCATTCGAATATGTCAGAAACCGGACCTGTTTGCTGCATCGCACCAGTCGCGCGGGTAGGATCATCCGGTCCCCGCGGGGCCGGCTGAGTGCCGGTCGCCCTCTGCCCGAGACCTGCCGATGACCGATGCCCGCCTGGAACGCCTGCTCGCCGCCGTGCCGGACCTGCGCCTGACCACCGACGCCGCCGACCTGGAGCACTACGGCCGCGACTGGACGCGGCGATGGGTTCCGGCGCCGCTGGCGATCGCGTTGCCGGCTTCGGTCGAGGAAGTGCAGGCCGTGGTGCGCTGGGCCAACCAGGAAGGGGTGGCGGTGGTGCCCTCCGGCGGCCGCACGGGCCTCTCCGGCGGCGCCGTCGCGGCCCAGGGCGAACTGGTGCTGAGCCTGGAGCGCATGAACCGCGTGCTCGCCTTCGACGCGGTGGACCGCACGCTGACTGTGCAGGCGGGCATGGCACTGGAGGCCGTGCACAACGCTGCCCGCGAGCATGGACTTGTCTACCCGGTGGACTTCGCTGCCCGCGGCTCGTGCTCCATCGGCGGCAACATCGCCACCAATGCCGGCGGTATCAGGGTCATCCGTTACGGCAACACGCGCGAGTGGATCGCCGGCCTGAAGGTGGTGACCGGCGCGGGCGAGGTGCTGGAGCTCAATCGCGCGCTGATCAAGAACTCCAGCGGGTACGACCTGCGCCAGCTGATGATCGCCTCGGAGGGCACGCTGGGCGTGGTGGTCGAGGCGACGCTGCGCCTGACCGATCCGCCGCCGCCGACCAACGTGATGCTGCTGGCGCTGCCGTCGTTCGGGAACCTGATGCAGGTGTTCGCCGCCTTCCGGGAGCGGCTCACGCTGGAGGCGTTCGAATTCTTCACCGACCGCGCCCTGCACCACGTCCTGGCGCATGGCGCGCAGAAGCCGTTCGACGAGGTGCATCCGTTCTACGTCGTCACCGAGTTCGCAGTGGGCGATGAAGCGCGCGAAGCGGCGGCGATGGCGGCGTTCGAGTTCTGCATGGAGCAGGGCTGGGTCAGCGACGGCGTGATCAGCCAGAGCGACGCCCAGGCGGCGCAACTGTGGCGCCTGCGCGAAGGCATCACCGAGAGCCTGGCCAAGTACCGGCCGTACAAGAACGACGTGTCGGTGCGCATCTCCGCCATGCCGGCGTTTCTTACCGAAACGCAGGCGCTGCTGGGCCGCGAATACCCGCACTTCGAGGTGGTGTGGTTCGGCCACATCGGCGACGGCAACCTGCACATCAACGTGCTCAAGCCCGGCGATACGGCGGATGCCGAGTTCGTGAGCCAGTGCGAGCACGTCACCAAGCTGCTGGCGCAGGTGCTGGAACGGCACGGCGGCAGCATCTCCGCCGAGCACGGCATCGGCCTGGTCAAGAAGCCCTATCTGCTCGGCACGCGCAGCGCGGAGGAGGTCGCGGTGATGCGGGGGATCAAGCGCGTGCTGGATCCGAAGAGGCTGATGAATCCGGGGAAGTTGTTTGATCCCTGACAGGCAGATGGGGTTGGGCTGATGTGCGTGGGTCGCCCCGCTAATGCGGTGCTGTTGCTATTCGCTCGTCATCCCCGCGAAGGCGGGGATCCAGGGACTCTTCACGCTTTCCCCGTGCGATTGAACAACGAAAGCCAAAGCTTCCGTCCGTCTAAAGCCGGCCGGGTCACTTTTCTTTGCTGACCCAAAGGCCGCCTGGATTCCCTTCGGTCAAACGTAACCAAAGAAACGGTCTTCCCCGACACAGCAATCCCACGATCGGAAAAGGAGTCGGGGCCCGCAAGTCGGCATCCGTGCCTCCTTGCTTAGGCCGCACATCCTTGTGCGGCGCCCTACGGGTCTAGGGAGGTGGTTGGCTGTCAACAGCAACAGCAACAGCAACAGCAACAGCAACAGCAACAACCACAACCATAACCACAACCACAACCACAACCACAGACAGTTGGCCCGGCTTGAAGGCCCCAAGGTGAACGCCGTCGCCCGCGCTTCCCCATCCCCACATGAACGCCCCGCAAAACCGGGCCGCATCGCACTTCCCTTGTGGCGGCGAGCCGGTAGTCTGCGCGGGCCGGCCGTTGGCCGTCCTCACACATGTATTCACTCCATTCCGGGATTTCCTGATGAAGCGTTCCGCTCTGCTGCTTTTCCTTGCGCTCTCGGCCGCTGCGCCGGTTGCGCTGGCCTCCAGTTTCGCCGGCACGTCGGCCGGTACCTCTGCCGGCGGCAGTTCGGCGTCGAGCAATGCCTCCTCCGATTCCAGTGGCAACGACGACAAGATCGTCCTGGCCGCGCGCGACGATGCGGCGACCTTCGTCGCCAGCGGCGGCGCCATCCGCGGCGCCCAGCTGGAGGCGGCCCTGCGCCACCTGCGCGAGCGTGATCCGCAGGCGCAGCAGGCGAGCGACCTGGCACTGGCCGAGGCCATCCTGGCGCTGTGATGCGCGGTTGGCTGGCCGCAGTGCTGGCGGTGTCGGCGCTGGGTGCCGGCCCCGCGCAGGCCACGCTGCGTCTGCAGCTCGACGTACGCGGGCTCGCCTCGCAGGACGTCGACGCCTCGCGGCGTCTGCTCGACGCCGCGCAGGCGCATCTGCCGCAGGCGATGCGGATCTTGCTCGATCGCGAGATCACCGTTCGCTGGACCGATGCGCTGGACACGCAGGTGCACGGTCGCGCCACGCGCGACGAGTTGCTGCTCAATCGGGACCTTCTGCGCACGCTGGGCTCGCCCGCGGGCGAGCGCCATGCGCTCTCCACGGTGCTGCACGAACTGGCGCATTTCCATGATCGCGCCCTTGATGGCGCGCTGTCGCGCGACCCACGCCTGCTCGACCTCGCCGGCTGGCAGGTGCGCGCGACCCGTTTCACCACGCGCGTAGCAGGACGGCAGCACGAGAACCGCTTCATCGATCGCACACCCGATCCGTACGAGCTGACCGATCCGAAGGAGTTCTTCGCGGTCAACGTCGAGCATTACCTGCTCGACGCCGAATACGCCTGCCGTCGTCCAGCCCTGCATCGTCATCTGGCGCGGCAGCTCGGCGAGCCGACGGTCCTGCCGGCCAGCTGTTCGAACGAATTGTTGTACGTGGACGCCGGCGAAGGCGAGGGAGGGACACTCGCGTCCATCGATCCCGGGCGTGTCTACGCCATCGATTACCTGCTGGCGGAAGGCAATGCCCAGCCGATGAGTCGCTGGGGCCACAGCATGCTGCGCCTGGTGGTGTGCGCACCCGGCCGGCCGCTCGGGCCGGACTGCCGACTGGACCTGTCGCACCACCGCGTGCTGTCGTTCCGCGCATTCGTCGACGACGTGCAGATTTCCAGCTGGAGCGGGCTGACCGGTCGCTATCCATCACGACTGTTCGTGCTGCCGCTGGAGCAGGTGGTCGACGAATACACGCGCGTCGAACTGCGTGGGCTTCGCTCCGTGCCGCTGGTGCTGCAGCGTGACGAGATCGCTGCGGTGCTCGAACGCACCGCGCAGCTGCACTGGTCGTACGACGGCCGCTATTACTTCCTCGGCAACAACTGCGCGGCCGAAACATGGAAGCTGCTGCACGACAGCGTGCCGCGACTGGCCTCGCAGCCGCTGGGCAGCATCACGCCGACGGGATTGCTGCGGCGCCTGCAACACGCGGGCGTGGCCGACGCATCGGCGCTGGACGATCCTGCCGAAGCGCTACGGCTCGGTTACCGCTTCGAGTCGCAGCGTTCGCATTTCGCGCAGGTGTACGCGGTCGCGAAGCAGCAGCTCGGCCTGCCGTACGACGACGTCGAAACCTGGCTCGGCCTCGCTCCCCAGGAGCGCTTGCCTTGGCTGGATCGGGGCGACCTGCGCACCAGCGCCGCATTGCTGATGCTGGAGCAGGCCGCGCAGCGGCGCCAGACGGCGCGGGTTCGCGAGCAGCTCAAGCGTCGTTACCTGGAACAACGCAAAGGCGACACATCGCCGTCGAACGATCCGCTGGCCCAACTGCTCCGGCGCAGCGCGTACCTCGGCCGACCGTCGCAGCTGCTGGCCGATGGTGGTTATGGCATTCCGCAATCTTCCGAGCGGGCAGCGCTCGCCGCGCGAAGTACGGAACTGCGCGACCAGCTGCGTCAGGTGCGTGCCGAAGTGGAGCGGCTGGCGCGTGAATGGATGGAGCCGCAGCAACGCGACTGGGTCGAGGGCATCGCATCCAACCGTGACCTGCTGAGCGAACGCTTGCGGCGGCTGTATCGCGAGCAGGGCGGCGCCCTGACGCCTGCGGCCGGAATCCATTAAGCGCCGAGGATTCGCTGCGCGTCGTTACCGACGGAATACGCGGTCAACCCGCGTCTTCGTCCAGCCACCTGGTCATCAGCCGGCGTGGGTGTTCCGCGTATCGATTGCGGCGGTAGATCTCGCGCGCATGCGGATTGTCGTCGCTGACCTCCAGGCGCACGCAGGCGAAGCCCTGTTCGCGGCAAATCGCTTCGACGTGCTGCAGTGCACGCTTGCCTACGCCACCACCGCGATGAGAGGGACGAAGGTAGAGCTCGTCCAGCAGGCCGTAACGACCGCCGAATTCCAGGCTGAAGCAGAAACCCACCACGAGGTATCCGGCCAGTTCACCCTCGCGCTCGATCAGCACCACCCTGCCCAGGGCCGAATCCGCCAGCAGCGCCTGGAGTGCGTCCTGCACGCGCACCGGGTTCCATGCGATGTGCTCGTGCGCGTGGAACTCGCGGACGACCGGCAGCAGCGCCGCAAGGTCGGCAGTGACGGCAGGACGGAATCGAACGTCGGGCATGTTGGAGCTGGGCGCACTTGTGCAAGTGCACCCACAGGCCTCAGTCGGCGCGCCCGGAGAACTCGCCGGTGGTGGTGTTCACCAGCACGCGCTCGCCGTTGCCGATGTACTCGGGGACCATGATCTCGATGCCGGTGGACAGCTTGGCCGGCTTGGGGCGCTTGGTCGCGGTACCGCCCTTGAGTTCCGGCGGCGTGTCGATGACTTCAATCGCAACGGTCTGCGGCAGCTGCAGCGCCACGGGAGCGTCGTCGATGATCTGCACATAGCAACCGGACAGGTCGGCGACGATGTAACCGGCCAGGTCGCCCACCACGTCGGCGTCGAGCGTGTACGGCGTGTAGTCCTCGTCGTCGAGGAACACGAACGCATCGCCGTCCTTGTACGAGAACGTGGCCTGGCGGCGGCTGAGCTCGACTTCCTTCAGCTCGTCCTCGGCGCCCATGCTCACGTCCAGCTTGGTCCCGCCGGGCACGCTGTACATGGTGAAGCGGAACTTGACGTTGCCGCCGCGACCCTGCGGCGAGCTGCGTTCGATGTCGCGGATCTGATAGACCGCGTTGTTGTACTCGACAACGTTACCTTTCTTTACGTCGTAGGCTTTCATGGTCTTCTTCGGGAATGGGGAATCGGGACAGGGAATGGGCAAACCGGGACTGCATCGAATGGGAAGGCACCGTCGCTTTCACGATTCACCATTCCCCATTGCCGATTCCCGGCTTACTTGGGCGCCAGGCGCGTTGCGCCGTCCAGGCGGATGGTCTCGCCGTTGAGATAGGTATTGCCGAGGATGTACGCGACGAGGTCCGCGAATTCCTTCGGCTGGCCCAGGCGCGACGGGAAGGGGATCGACGCGGCCAGCGACTGCTGCACCGAATCGGGCATGCCGTCGACCATCGGCGTCCAGAACACGCCCGGCGCGATGGTCATCACGCGGATGCCGAAGCGGGCCAGCTCGCGCGCCATCGGCAGCGTCATGCCGACCACGCCGCCCTTGGATGCGGAATACGCGGCCTGGCCGATCTGGCCTTCGTAGGCCGCGACCGATGCGGTGTTGACGATCACGCCGCGCTCGCCGTCGGTGCCGGCCTCGTTGTGCTGCATGACTTCGGCCGCGGCCTTGGAGACGTTGAAGCTGCCGACCAGGTTGACCATCACCGTGGTCTGGAACTGCGACAGCGGCATCGCGCCTTCCTTGCCCAGCACGCGGCCCGCGCCGAGGATGCCCGCGCAGTTGACCACGGTGTTCAGGCCGCCGAGGAACTCGCGCGCGGCGGCGACGTTGGCGACCACGCCGGACTCGCTGGTCACGTCGGTCTTGAAGTAGCGCGCGTTGGCCTCGCCCAGTTCGGCGACGGCAGTGGTGCCCTTGTCGTCGTTGACGTCGAACAGCGCGACCTTGCCGCCGTGGGCGACCAGATGCTGGGCGACGGCGAAGCCGAGGCCCGAAACGCCGCCGGTGACGATGGCGCGGACGGATTGGAGTTGCATGGGCAGGTCCTGGACGCGGAAAACCGGGATTTTACCGGATGGTCGCGGAGTCGGCCGGCAGGCGCGACAACGAGGATAGGATCGCCCCAGCGGTGTTACCCGTAGGAGCCAGCTTGCTGGCGACTCGCGCCTCAAAGTTGTGTGGTCGCCAGCAAGCTGGCTCCTACGTCCGAGGCGGATACGTATCTCTGGTCTTGGCGCGCCAGGCAGCCCGCGTCGCTAACTCATCCCGCCCGTGTGGAACGTGCCGCGCATTTCGTCGGGCGTGAGCCCCGGCGCGAACAGGAACCCCTGGCCCACGTGCACGCCCAGGTGCAGCAGGAAGGCGCGGTGCTGTTCGGTTTCCACGCCCTCGGCGACCAGCCCAAGGCCCAGGCTGCGCGCGATGCCGGTCACCGCCTGGCACACCGCCACGTCGGACTGGTTGTCCGGCACGCCCTGCACGAACAACTGGCTGAGCTTCAACCCGTGGATCGGCAGGCGACGCAGGTAGTTCAACGCGCTGTAGCCTTCGCCGAAATCGTCGATGGTCAGCACCACGCCCATTTCGCGCAGCGCGGCGAACGTGCGCAACGTGTCGGGCGCGTCCTCGATCAGCACGCGCTCGGTGAACTCCAGTTCCAGCGCGTGGCCGGGCAATCCGTACTCGGACAGCACCGCCGCGACCGTACTGGCGAGGTCCTCGCCAAGGAACTGCCGGTACGACACGTTGACCGCGACGCGCGGCACGCCCAAGCCCTTGTCCAGCCATTCGCGCATCTGCCGGCAGGCTTCGTTGAGCACCCAGTCGCCGATGCCGACGATGTCGCCGGTGGTTTCGGCATGGTCGATGAACTTGTCGGGCCGGATCTCGCCGAGCGAATGATTGCGCCAGCGGATAAGCGCCTCGGCGGCCACCACGTTGCCGTTGCGCATGTCGACCTGCGGCTGGTAGACGAGGTGGAACTCGTCGTTGCTCACCGCGCGGCGCAGGTGGGTTTCCAGTTGCAGGCGATGCAGCTGCTGTTCGGCCAGTTCCGGCGTGAAGGTCTGCCAGCCGTTGCGGCCACGACGCTTGCTGTCGTACATCGCCACGTCGGCGCTCTGGATGAGCTGCTGCGACCGCACGCCGTCCAGCGGCGCCTGCGCGATGCCGATGCTGGCGGTGATGCTGAACTCCTCGCCGTCCAGGCGGAAGCTGTCGCCGAAGATCTCCAGGATCGCGTCGGCCAGGCGTTCCGGCCGGGAGGGATCGCTGCCGGTGTCGCAGATGACCAGGAACTCGTCGCCGCCGAATCGCGCGATCAGCCCTTCGCTGCCGATGGCGCGTTGGATGCGTCGCGCGGCGGAGGCCAGCAGGCGGTCGCCGGCGGCGTGACCCAGCACGTCGTTGACCACCTTGAAGCGGTCCAGGTCGATGTACAGCACCGCGAGGTTCGCGCGCAGCGGGTCGTCCAGCCGGCTTTCCAGTTCGGCCAGCACCGCATCGCGATTGAGCAGCCCCGTGAGCGGATCGCTGCGGGCCTGTACGCGCAGGGTTTCCTCGTCGTGCTTGCGCTCGGTGATGTCCTGCAGCGTGCCGGTCAGGCGCGAGTTGAGTGGATCGCCGGCCTCCGCTTCGCCGATCACGCGTACCCAGAACGTGCGGCCGTCGGCGCGGTGTCCTTGTACTTCCAGATCGAGATTGCGTCCGAACGAAATCGCCTGGCCCAGCGCGGCGCGCAACCGCTCGCGGTGTTCGCTGCGCAGGCACGACAGCATGCCTTCGATGGTGTCGGGCGCCGGGCGGTGGCCCAGGATGCGCTGCGCTTCCTCGGTCAGGTACAACCGGTCGGGCGCGACGTCCCATTCCCAGCCGCCGATGTGCGCCATGGCCTGCGCGCGGTCGAACAGCGTGCTGTCGCGCTTGAGCGTGGTGACGTCGCCGAACAGCGTGAGCACCTGGTCCGGCCGGTCGCCACCCGGCGGGAACTGCGGCATCGCCGTCACCGACAACCACATCAGCTGCTGGCGCGTGCGGTGGTACAGACCCAGCACGGTGCTCTCGATCTGCCGTCCCGTCGCGAGTGCGCGATTGGAGGGAAAGCGCTCCGGCGGCAACTGGTGCCCGCGCTCGTCCACCACCAGCCAGTGGTCCGGCCGCAGCACGTCGTTGATGGACTCGCCTTCGGCGACGCCGAACACCTTCATCGCAGCGACGTTGGCGTAGACGATCTGCAGGTTGGCGTCCTGCACGATGATGCCGCGGTCCACCGCTTCCATCAGTTCGCGGTAACGCAGCTCGGCGGTGTGGCGGCTGCTCAGGTCGCGCGCGACGGCGACCATGGCCTTTTGCCCGTCGTAGGTCAGCCCCGCGGTATGCACTTCCACCGGGAAGCGCGTGCCGTCGGCGCGCATGTTGGTGACCTCGACCACGTAGGTGCCGCCGCGGTTGAGCGTCTCCCACACGGGCACCATGTGGTCGCGGGGCAGCTCGGGGTTCAGCGTCTCGATCGGCTGGCCGACGATGTCCTCGCGCGGACGGCCGTAGGCGTTGATGCCGGCGCGGTTGAGGTCCAGCACGGTGCCGTCCCACGCGATGATGCTGACCGGGTCGGGCACCGCATCGAACAGGGTGCGGTAGCGATGCCGTTCGGCCTGGCAGTCGTCCAGTGCCTGCGCGAGCGCGCCGCGCGCCTGCTGCAGCAGTGCGCACGTGATCGCGTCCAGTCCGTCGCGCGCGAGTGCCTGGTCCAGTGCCGCCAGCGCTGCCGTCGAGTCCGCCTGCGGTTGCGGCGGCGAGGGCTCCTGCGCTGGCAGCGTGCGCTTCATCCTATGTCGCCAGCGCCTTTCCGACCTTGCTGCCGGTTTCGCGCCCGAGCAGTGCGGCGAGCCAGCGGCCGGTCTCGGCCAGTGCGGGCAGCTCGATGCCGGTGTCGATGCCCAGGCCGTGCAGCATGTACACCACATCCTCGGTTGCGACGTTGCCGCTCGCACCCTTTGCGTACGGACAGCCGCCGGTGCCGGACACTGCCGCGTCGACCACCGCCACGCCTTCCTCCAGGCAGGCCAGCACGTTGGCCAGTGCCTGCCCGTAAGTGTCGTGAAAGTGCACGGCCAATGCGGACACGGGCACCTCGGACGCCACGGCCAGCAGCATCGCGCGCGCCTTGCCGGGCGTGCCCACGCCGATCGTGTCGCCCAGCGACACCTCGTAGCAGCCCATGTCGTGCAGGGCGCGCGCCACGCGCACCACGTCGGCCAGCGGCACCTCGCCCTGATACGGGCAGCCGAGCACGGTGGACACGTAGCCGCGCACCGCCACGCCGTCGGCACGCGCGCGCTCCATCACCGGTGCGAAGCGCTGCAGCGACTCGTCGATGGATGCGTTGATGTTCTTCTGGTTGAACGCCTCGGACGCGGCGGTGAACACCGCGATTTCCTCGACCCCCACGGCGCGGGCGCGTTCGTAACCCTGTTCGTTGGGCACCAGTACCGGGTAGCGCACGCCGGGCCTGCGGTGGATGCCGGCGAACACCTCCGCCGCGTCGGCCAGCTGCGGCACCCACTTGGGGCTGACGAAGCTGGTCGCCTCGATGCTGCGCAGGCCGGTGTCGGACAGACGATCGATCAGCGCGATCTTGTCGGCGGTCGCGATGGTCGCCTTCTCGTTCTGCAGCCCGTCGCGCGGGCCGACCTCGACGATGCGCACGAAGCTCTTCATGACGCCAACGCCACCAGCACCGCGTCGGCCTCGACGAAGTCGCCGCTGGCCGCGCGCACTTCGGCCACCGTGCCGGCGCGCGGTGCCTTCAGGCTCAGCTCCATCTTCATCGCTTCGATCACCATCAGCTCCTGTCCCGCTTGCACTTCGTCCCCGGCGGCGGCACGCACCAGCACCACCCGCCCGGGCATGGGCGCCAGCACCCGATCGCCCGCGCTTCCTGCGTCGGTACGTTCGTGGCGGTACATCGCAACCCCCTGCAACCGCAGCCGGCGGTCTCCGTCATGGACCACCAGCCGCTGCCTCCCTTCCGGCAGCGTATCCATGACCAACGTAAAGCGGCGTCCACGTCCGCCAACCCGCAGGCTCAGCCCGTCGCCGGCCTCGCGGCGGGCGCCCTCGACGTGCCAGCTGCGCCCCTGGAAGTCGATCCGGTAGTCGCCCCCGCTGCCGTGCGCATGCAGCTCGTGCCGCTGCTCGCCCTGCAGGAAGGCCAGGCTGCGCTGGCCGCCGTGGCCCAGCCGCCAGCCGTCGGCGATGGCCCAGGGCGACGTCGGGTCGCTCGACGCGCCTGCACGGGCCAGCGCCTCGCGTTCCTGCGCCAGCAACTGGCCGGCCGCGGCCGCCAGCAGCAGGTCCGTGTCGCCGTCATGGGGCGCGGGCATGAACTCGTCCAGGTGACGGTCCAGATAGCCGGTATCGATGCGGCCCTCGACTACCGCGGGGTGCCGCACCAGCCGTTCCAGGAACTCCACGTTCGATTTCGGTCCGGCGATGTCGCAAGCGGCCAGCGCCTGGCGCAGGCGGGCGAGGGCGGCGGGCCGGTCGGCATCGTGCACGATCAGCTTGGCGATCATCGGGTCGTAGAAGATCGTCACCGTGTCGCCTTCGACCACGCCCGAATCGATGCGCACGTGCGCGTCGGGCTGCGGCAGCCGCAGGCGCTCCAGCCGACCGGAACCCGGCAGGAAGCCCGCTTCCGGATCTTCCGCGTACAGGCGCACCTCGATGGCGTGGCCGCGCTGTGCAATCGCCTCCTGTGCCGCCGGCAGCGCTTCGCCCGCGGCTACGCGTAGCTGCCACTCGACCAGGTCGAAGCCGGTCACCATCTCGGTGACGGGGTGCTCCACCTGCAGCCGGGTGTTGATCTCCATGAAGTAGAAGCCACCGTCCTGGCCGACGATGAACTCCACCGTGCCCGCGTTGACGTAGTCGATGGCGCGCGCGGCGAGCACCGCGGCTTCGCCCATCGCCTGGCGCAGCTGCGGCGTGAGGAAAGGCGAGGGCGATTCCTCCAGCACCTTCTGGTAGCGCCGCTGCGCGGAGCACTCGCGTTCGTTGAGGTGGATCGCATTGCCGTGCGCATCGCCGAACACCTGGATCTCGATGTGGCGCGGCTTTTCTACGTAGCGCTCCAGCAGCACGCGGTCGCGACCGAACGCGTTGGCCGCTTCGCGCTGGCAACTGACCAGATTGGCCGCGAACTCGTCGCTGCCGCGCACGATGCGCATGCCCTTGCCGCCGCCGCCGTGCGCCGCCTTGATCATCAGCGGGTAGCCGATGGCATCGGCTTCGCGCTGCAGGCGATCCGGCGACTGGTCCTCGCCCGTGTATCCCGGCACCACTGGTACGCCGGCGGCGTGCATCAGTTCCTTGGCGCCGGCCTTGCTGCCCATCCTGCGCATCGAGGCCGCCTTGGGGCCGATGAACACCAGCCCGACCGCTTCGACCGCGTCGGCGAAGTCGGCGTTCTCGCTGAGGAAGCCGTAGCCCGGATGGATCGCCTGCGCGTCGGACTGGCGCGCGACGTCGATGATCGCGTCGCCGCGAAGGTAGCTCTCGGCCGGACGCGGCCCGCCGATCGGCCACGCCTCGTCGGCCAGGCGCACGTGTTGCGCATCGGCATCGGCTTCGGAAAACACCGCCACCGTGCGGATGCCCAGGCGCCGGCAGGTGCGGATCACACGGCAGGCGATTTCGCCGCGATTGGCGATGAGGATTTTCGTGAACATGCCTTCAGCCCTCCCCTTCAAGGGGAGGGTTGGGTGGGGATGGGTTGGCTCGCTGCAGCGCATCGCTAATCACGTCGATCACTCCTTCGGCGTTGCCGAATACATCGTTGTTCCAGAATCGCAATACGACGAATCCAGCGCGTTCGAGGTACCTCGTCCGCTCCTGATCGTAGCGAACCGTATCCACGTGCTGACCGCCATCCAGTTCGACGACCACGTTCCGCTCCAGGCATACGAAATCGAGAACGAACGGGCCGAACGGATGTTGCCGCCTGAACTTGCAGCCTGCGATCTGCCGGCCACGCAGGTACTGCCACAACCTTCGTTCTGCATCCGTGGACGAGGCGCGCAGATCACGTGCCTTGGTCGAACTGCGGTGCTCCTGTCCTTGCATCGCGACGTCCTGCCAACCCATCCCCACCCAACCCTCCCCTTGAAGGGGAGGGCGTCAAAGCGCTATCGCTTCGCTGTCGGCCACACTCACCCGCACCAGCGCGGCTTGCGCTTGTCGAGGAATGCGCCCAGGCCTTCCTGGCCTTCGTCCGATACGCGCAGCCGGGCGATCAGCGCGGCGTTGTCCGCGTCCAGGCGATCGCGGTCGTGCTGGCCGGCGACGCGGCGCACCAGTGCCTTGGCCGATGAGGCGGCCACGGGGCCGGCGTTCAGCAGCAGGTCCACCTGGCGCTGCACCGCGGCGTCCAGATCGTCGGCAGGCACCACTTGGTGCAACAGGCCGACCTGCAGCGCCGTGGCGGCATCGAACATCTCGGCGGTAGCGAACCAGCGCCGTGCCTGACGTGCTCCGATCGCTTCGATGACGTATGGGGAGATCACCGCCGGCAACAGGCCCAGGCGGCTCTCGGTCAGGCCGAACTTCGCTTCGGTCGAGCCGATCGCGATGTCGCAGCACGCCACCAGGCCCACGCCGCCGCCGAATGCCGCGCCATGCACGCGGGCGATGGTCGGGCGTGGCAACTCATCGAGCGCGCGCATCAGTCGGGCGAGGGCGAGGGCGTCGGCGCGGTTCTCGGCTTCACTCGCCGCGGCCATGCCGCGCATCCAGTTGAGATCCGCGCCAGCCGAGAACGACGCGCCTTCGCCTTCCAGCACCACCACCCGCACGCTGTCGTCGTTGACGATGGCCTCCAGGGCGCCGGTGAGCGCCGCGATCAGCACGGCGTCGAAGGCGTTGTGGAGCTCGGGACGGTTCAGCCGCAGGCGGGCGACCGGACCATCGCGCAGGTTCAGCAGCGGGTTGCTCATCGGTCACACGGTTGTTGGACTCTGGCGAATGATAGCCGCACCCCTCTTGCGCCCGCGCCCGGGCGGTCGCGGTGCTAGAATTGAGAACCGTTCCCATTTGCCGAGCCCGGGTGCGCATCCGGGCCGGCCAGCAGGTGAGCCTTGAAGCTGTCCGAACTGCCGCATCGCACCGCCGCCACCGTCGACAGCGTGGAAGACCACGCACCCAACGACGCCATCGCACGCCGCCTGCGTGAGCTGGGCTTCGTGCACGGCGAGCGCGTGGAAGTGATGGCGGCCGGTCCGGTGTCGGCCGAACCGCTGCTGGTGCAGGTGGGCTTCACCCGTTTCGCGCTGCGCCGCAGCGAAGCGGCGCGGGTACGCGTATCGACCGATGCCGCAGTGCCGGCAGAGGCCATCGCATGACGCCGGCCGCCGAAAATGCCGTGCGCGTCGCGCTGATCGGCAATCCCAACTGTGGCAAGACCGCGCTGTTCAACCAGCTGACGGGCAGCCGGCAGAAGGTCGCCAACTACGCCGGCGTCACCGTCGAGCGCAAGGAAGGCCGCTTCCACGCGCCGTCCGGCCGCAGCTACGCGGTACTGGATTTGCCGGGTGCGTACAGCCTGCATGCGGCGAGCCTGGACGAGGCGGTCGCGCGCGACGTGTGCCGCGGCTTCTACCCGGGCGAACCCGCACCGGACGTGCTGGTGTGCGTGGTCGATGCGACCAACCTGCGCCTGCATCTGCGCTTCGCGCTGGAAGTGCGCGAACTCGGCCGGCCGATGGTGCTGGCCGTCAACATGATGGACGCGGCCAAGCGTCGCGGCATCGACGTGGACCTGGCCGCGCTGGAACGCGAACTCGGCGTGCCGGTGGTACCGACGGTGGCCGTGCGCAGCGGCGGTGCCCGCGAACTGGTCGCCATGCTCGACCGCATCGCCAACAAGCTGCACGAACCCAGCACGCATCTACCGGCCGAGTTGGCGCACGACGCCGACGCGCTGCACGCGGAGACACGCCGCCTGCTGTCGCTCGCCGTGACCATGCCGCGCCGCACGGCCGAAGTGGACGACGCACTGGATCGCTGGCTGCTGCACCCCGTGCTCGGCCTGGTGTCGCTGGCGGTGGTGATGTTTTTGATCTTCCAGGCGGTGTACGCCTGGGCGACGCCGCTGATGGACCTGATCGAAGCCGGCACCGGCGCGCTGGGCGACCTGGCTGGAGGGTTGTTGCCCGATGGTCCGCTGCGCAGCCTGCTGGTCGACGGCATCATCGCCGGCCTCGGCAGCGTGGTCGTGTTCCTGCCGCAGATCCTGATCCTGTTCGCCTTCATCCTGGCGCTCGAGGAATCCGGCTATCTGCCGCGCGCGGCGTTCCTGCTCGACCGGCTGATGTCGAAGGCCGGCCTGTCCGGGCGCTCCTTCATCCCGCTGCTGTCGAGCTTCGCCTGTGCGGTGCCCGGCATCATGGCCACCCGTTCGATCCAGGACCCACGCGACCGGCTCGCGACGATCCTGGTCGCGCCGCTGATGACGTGCTCGGCGCGCCTGCCGGTGTATGCGCTGCTGATCGGCGCCTTCATTCCGCAGCGACAGGTCGCCGGCGGCTTGCTCAACCTGCAGGGACTGGTGCTGTTCGCGCTGTACGTCGCGGGCATCCTCAGCGCGCTGGCGGTGGCCTGGGTGATGAAGAAGTGGCGCCGCGACAAGAGCGAGCACGCGCTGCTGCTGGAGCTGCCGTCCTACCGTGTGCCGCATCCGCGCGACCTGTTGATCGGCCTCTGGGAACGCGCGTGGATCTTCCTGCGTCGGGTGGGCGGCATCATCCTGGCGCTGACGATCCTGCTGTGGTTCCTGCTGTCGTTCCCGGCCGCGCCCGCGGGCGCCACCGGCCCGGCCATCGACTACAGCTTCGCCGGGCGCATCGGCCACGCGATGACCGCGATATTCGCGCCGATCGGCTTCAACTGGCAGATCTGCATTGCGCTGATCCCCGGCATGGCCGCACGCGAAGTCGCCGTGTCCTCGCTCGCAACGGTGTACGCCCTGTCCGCCGCGGACGACGAAGCCGCCGCTCAGGCACTGGCGCCCATCATCACCGACACCTGGTCGCTGGCGACCGCGCTGGCGCTGCTGGTGTGGTTCATCTATGCGCCGCAGTGCATCTCCACGCTGGCCACCATCAAGCGCGAGACCAACTCGTGGAAGCAGGTGGCCATCTCCGCGGGCTATCTGTTCGCGCTGGCGTACCTGGCCGCGTTCGTGACGTACCACGTCGCCGTGGCCCTGGGTGCCGGGTAAGGAGCGACGATGGACGCCGGCCTGCTCGCGCAGTACGTGGTGATCGCAGTGGCGGTGCTGGTCAGCGCGGCGTTCGTCGCCAAGCGCCAGTTCCCCAACGCGGTGCGCCGCGCGCGGGTGGCCCTCGCAATTCCGCTGGTGCGCGAGGGCAAGGCGGCTTGGGTGCGGCGGCTGGGTCGCTGGATCGCTCCGCCCGCGTCGTTGAACGACGGCTCGTGCGGCGGCTGCAACAGCTGCGGTCCGACCGAGCCACGGCGGCATTGAACGAATGGAGGGCGGTATCGATCCGCCCTCGCTGTGGTGTCAGCGGGTCTAAAGCCGCCTCATATCGTGAAGGCGCTAGTGGCGCCCACGTCCGCGACCGGCGCGATAGCCGGTCACTTCGGTGGCTTCCACCTCAAGCGTGAACGAGCGCTCCTCGCCTGCAAACAACGCGCCCACGCCCATGACCTGGCGATCGATCTCTTCGCCGTCGGCATTGCGGATGGTCAGCACCACCGAATACTCCAGCGCGTTGTCGCCTTCAGTCGGCCGGATGGTGCCCTGAACGCGCAGGGGCACCGACCGCTTCCTGGCCGACTCGACCGCATCCGGATCGAACCGCAGGTGATGCCGGCACGACGGGCAGACGTTCGCGCTCTCCAGGATCCGCGTCTTGCAATGCGGACAGGTGCGCGTCGCGCCAGGTGTGCCGGGCCGCAGGACGCTCATGACGCGTCAGCCGTCTCCGCCTTCGCACCGGCCTTGTCGTTCTTGCTGGCGGGCTTGGCGTCGTCGAAGCCGAACTCCACCTGGCCGCGCATGCGCGAACCGGCCGCGATGGTGACGACGCCGGCCTTGACGTCGCCGACCACCACGCCGCCTTCCAGCAGTTCCACGCGCTGGGCCGATTCGACGTTGCCTTCCAGCTCGCCGGCGACCACCACCTTGCGCGCGCGCACGCTGCCGTTGACCTTGGCACCCACCTCGATGGTGAGGTCGCCTTCCACCTGCACGTCGCCCTTGAAGCGACCGGCGATGCGGATGTGGCCCGCGCCGTTGATCTTGCCCTCGATGGACAGGTCCGCGGCGATCACCGATTCCTTGCCCTCGCGCTCCGCCGGACGCGTTGCCGCAGGAGCGGCCGCAGGGGCAGGAGCGGGCGCCGGACGCGGAGCGGGTGCGGGCGTGCCGAACGAGATCTCGTTGCGATCCGGCTCCTTCGACAGGGCCGTCTCGGTCGGACCGGGCTGGGCAGGTGCGTTCTCACGCTTGGGGGCGGACGACGGGGGGGAATTGAAAATCGCCATGACGCGGCTTCCTCGGTTGGGACAGAACGGGGGATGAACCCACCCGAGGCTACGCCGCCTTGCAAGTCACCTGTGTGACTCGCCTCACCCAATGCGTGCAGTGCGGCGAGCGTTCATCTGCGGATCACCTGCCTGAATTGGCCCACCTGACCCGAGAACTCACATGCGGAAAACGCCGAACTTCGTCCGCTCGTCGATCGGTGCGTTGAAGCTGGCCGACAGCGCCAGGCCCAACACGCGTCGCGTGTCGGCCGGATCGATGATGCCATCGTCCCACAAGCGCGCTGTGGCGTAGTAGGGATTGCCCTGCGTCTCGTACTGGTCGCGGATCGGCGCCTTGAAGGCTTCTTCCTCTTCGGCGGACCACATCTTGCCCGATGCCTCGATGCCGTCGCGACGCACAGTCGCCAGCACGCTTGCCGCCTGCTCGCCACCCATCACGCTGATGCGCGCGTTGGGCCACATCCACAGGAAGCGTGCACCGTAGGCGCGTCCGCACATCGCGTAATTGCCCGCGCCGAAGCTGCCGCCGATCACCACGGTGAACTTCGGCACGTGCGAGCAGGCCACCGCGGTCACCATCTTCGCGCCGTCCTTCGCGATGCCGGCGTTCTCGTACTTGCGACCGACCATGAAACCGGTGATGTTCTGCAGGAACACCAGCGGTATGCCGCGCTGGTTGCACAGTTCGATGAAGTGCGCGCCCTTCAGTGCGCTCTCGGCGAACAGGATGCCGTTGTTGGCCACGATGCCTACCGGGTAGCCGTGGATGTGCGCGAAGCCGGTCACCAGCGTCTTGCCATAGCGCGCCTTGAACTCCTGGAGCTGGCTGCCGTCGACCACGCGCGCAATCACCTCGCGGATGTCGAACGGACGACGCGTGTCCTTCGGCACGATGCCGTAGAGCTCTTCGGGGGCGTACAGCGGTTCGCTCGCTTCGCCCACGACCACCGGCAATGTCTTGCGCCGGTTGAACGTGCCGACGATGTCGCGCGCAATCTGCAGCGCATGGCGATCGTCCTCGGCGAAATGATCGGCCACCCCCGACACGCTGGTGTGCACGTCTGCGCCGCCCAGCGATTCGGCATCCACGACTTCGCCGGTCGCGGCCTTCACCAGCGGCGGGCCGCCAAGGAAGATCGTGCCTTGTTCCTTGACGATGATCGACTCGTCGCACATCGCCGGCACGTACGCGCCACCGGCCGTGCAACTGCCCATCACCACGGCGACCTGCGGAATGTTCTCCGCGCTCATGCGCGCCTGGTTGTAGAAGATGCGGCCGAAGTGTTCCTTGTCCGGAAACACCTCGTCCTGTAGCGGCAGGAACGCGCCACCCGAGTCGACCAGGTAGATGCAGGGCAGGCGGTTCTCGCGCGCGATCTCCTGCGCACGCAGGTGCTTCTTCACCGTCATCGGGAAATACGTGCCGCCCTTGACCGTTGCGTCGTTGGCGACGATCACCACTTCCTGGCCCATCACGCGGCCGATGCCGCATACCACGCCCGCGGCCGGCGCCGCGCCGTCATACATTCCCTCGGCCGCAAGCGGCGCGACTTCGAGGAACGGCGATCCCGGATCGAGCAGGGCGGTGATGCGGTCGCGCGCAAGCAGCTTGCCGCGTTCGGTGTGCTTGGCCCGCGCCTTTTCGCCACCGCCTTCGGCAGCACGCGCGAGTCGTGCATCCAGTTCCTCGACCAGCGCGCGATGGTACGCGACGTTGTCCTGGAATTCCTGCGAACGGGGATCGATGTGGGTGGTGAGTGCGGGCATCGATGCGGGGTGTGCTGAGGTTGCGGCATCAGACCACAAAGGCGCGGGGACGGCCAACTGCAGTGATCCGACGCAACGCAAAGGGCCCGCATTCGCGGGCCCTTTGCAGACAAGCGAAACGTCCGAACGATTACTTGCGCTCGGCTGCCTCCTGCTCGGCTTTCTCAGCGGCAGCGTCGGCCTTCTCGGCGACATTCTGGGCCGCATTGGCCGTTGCCTGCGCAGCGTCGGCGGTTGCGGCGGCCGCGCCCGCGGCGGCGTCCTGCGCGGCGTTCGCCGTCGCATCGGCTGCATTGTCCATCGCGGCGCCGGCACGTTCGGCGGCGGCATCGGTGGCGGCCGCGGCGGCTTCCGCGGATTCCTGCGCCGCTGTGGCGCTGGCATCGGCAGCATTGTTGGCGGCAGCCGCCGCTTCGGCCGCTTCGTCCTGCGTGGACTGGTTCTGGTGGCACGCCGAAAGCGCCAGCACGGCAGCAGTCAGAGCAACAAGAAGTTTGGCGTTCATTCGTGTCTCCTCGTGATGGAAGCGGCGTGCATTAGCGAACATGCCGCGCAACGGTGGCGTGAAGGCCAGAACGAAACAAACACGTAGCTGTCGAATCCCAAATGAAAAGGCCGCCGGAAACCGGCGGCCTTTTGCGGTAACTACCTGGGCAATCGCTTGCCCGAGGTGATTACTTCTTGCCTTCTTCTTCCTTGCCAGCTTCAGCGGCCTGGCCGGCAGCGTCAGCAGCCTGGCCAGCGGCATCGGCAGCCTGCGAAGCAGCGTCGGCAGCGGCGTCAGCAGCACCGGCGGTGCCGGCAGCAGCGGAAGCGTCGGCCGAAGCGGCGGCAGCGTCAGCAGCCTGGGCAGCGGTGTCGGCAGCGGCCTGGGCAGCGTCGGCAGCAGCGGCGTCGCCGGTGGCGGCAGCGTCGGTGGCAGCAGCAGCGGCTTCGGTCGAAGCAGCGGAAGCGTCAGCAGCGGCTTCCTCAGCCTGCTTCTGGTTCGAGCAAGCAGCCAGGGCGAAGCCCAGAGCCAGGGCGATCAGCGCCTTGTTGAAGGTCATGGTTTTTATCCTCGTCGTTAGTTAGGCAACGCGCAATTGCGCGTCAATAACATGATGACAAGCCGGTGACGTGTGTCAAGCGGCTTGGCCGGTTTTTTTCAAGTAATACGTTTTTAACGTCTTATACCACTTCTTTACAACACTTCCACGGCAATTGCCGTTGCCTCGCCGCCACCGATGCACAGCGATGCGATGCCCTTCCTGCCGCCACGGGCACGCAGGGCGTGCAGCAGCGTTACCACCAGTCGTGCGCCGCTGGCACCGATGGGATGACCCAGCGCGCAGGCGCCGCCGTTGACGTTGAGCTTTTCGTGCGGGATCCCCAGGTCCTTCATAGGCGCCATGGCCACACAGGCAAACGCTTCATTGACCTCGAACAGGTCAACGTCTTCGACGTTCCAGCCAGCCTTCGCCAGCACGTTTGAAATCGCTTTCACCGGCGCAGTGGTGAACCATTCCGGCGCCTGTGCGTGGCCCGCATGAGCGACGATGCGCGCCACCGGCGACAGTCCACGCCGGGCAGCTTCGTCCGCGCTCATCAGCACCGTCGCGGCGGCGCCGTCGGAAATCTTGGAGGAGGAGGCGGCGGTCAGCACGCCTTCCTTGCCGAAGGCCGGGCGCAGGCCGGGGATCTTCGACAGGTCGATCTTGCCCGGCTCTTCGTCGGTGTCGACGACGACTTCGCCCTTGCGGCCCTTCACCGTCACCGGCACGACTTCGTCCTTGAACGCACCGCCGGTCACCGCGGCCTGCGCACGGCGCGCGCTCTCCGCCGAGTACGCATCGAGGCTTTCGCGATCGAAGCCGTAGCTTTGGCAGGTGGCATCGCCGAACACGCCCATCGCCTTGCCGTCGTACGGATTGGTCAGACCGTCCCACGCCATGTGGTCGAGGAACTCGGCGCTGCCATAGCGGATGCCCGTGCGCGAGTTGTTGAGCAGATGCGGCGCATTGGTCATCGACTCCATGCCGCCGGCGACGATCACGCTGGCCGAGCCGGCCTTGATCAGATCGTGCGCGAGCATGATCGACTTCATGCCCGAGCCGCACACCTTGTTGATGGTGGTGCAGCCGGCGGACGTCGGCAGGCCGGCACCCAGCGCGGCCTGGCGGGCCGGTGCCTGGCCGAGGCCGGCTGGCAGCACGCAGCCCATGATCACTTCGTCGACCTGGTCGGGCGAGACGCCGGCATGTTCCAGCGCGCCCTTGATCGCGGCCGTACCAAGGGCCGGGGTGGGCACGCCGGTGAACTGGCCGAGGAAGGAACCGATGGCGGTGCGCTTGGCACCGACGATGACGACGTCGCTCATGGGAACTCCAGCAGAAACTTGGCAATGCAGGGCCGACGCGGGGGCCGGAACCTCCGGATTATGCGGCCCGGTGCTGCGCTGCCGCAAACCGCCCGTTAGGCCAATGGCAACAGGTAAAGGCCCGGCCTCGGTCGGGGCCGGTGATCCGGCGGAACCCGTGCGGCTCGAACAGGCCGGAACGCCGGTCCAGACGAATGCGAACAGCGCTTCGACATTGGGCCAGTCCGGCGCGTCAATGCGCGCGCGAGGTTGGCATGGCGTTCACCGTTGTGCATCGGGTGTGCATCCGTATGCATCGGGCTTCGCGTTGATTCCGGGTGCACCCGGCATGGGCTAATACTGCCGCACGACCGCGGAAGCGGGTACGAACCGCTGAGGTCTGCCATGAACCATCGCGAGACGAAGCTGGTGGTTGCGTTGCGCAACGTCCTGTTGTGTTCCGCGCTGGTCGGGCTGGCCGCGTGCGGTGGCGGAGGAGGGGGCGGCAACGTGCGCCCGGACGAGCCGGTGATCGCGCCGCCGCCCACGCCACCCCCGACGTCGCAGCCGCCCGTGGTGTATGCGCCCAACCCGGCCTACAGCCAGCACATCGCGCTGACCAATACCGCCTCCGCCCGTCAGGCGGGATACACCGGAAGCGGCGTGCGCATCGGCGTGGTCGACACCGGCGTGATGCGCACGCATCCGGCCCTTGCGCCGCGCGTGATCGCCAACCTCACCTACGTGGGAGCGCCCAACAACCTCAGTGTCGACGATGTTGCAGGCCATGGCACCGCGGTGTCGCAGATCGCAGCGGGTACCGCGTTCGGCGCGTGGCCCGGCGGCATCGCCCCAGGTGCGGAGATCGTTTCGGCCCGCGTCCTCAACGACGAGGATCCGGACGACGACGGCTCGGGAGAAGGCAACCAGGTGGATGGCGGAATCGGACTTCGCGCCGTCCACCAGGACCTGATCAACCGCGGCGTGCGGGTCATGAACAACTCGTGGGGCGGCGTGTACTGGACGAATCCTTCGACCACCACCGCAGTCGCCGACGAATACCGACCGTTCGTCGCCAGCAACGGGCTGGTGGTGTTCGCGACGGGCAACGAAGGCAAGCCCAATCCGTCCGCCATCGCGTCGCTGCCCAGCCAGCCGGGGCCGAACGGCGTGCTGACCGCGGCCGACCTGGAGCGTGGCTGGCTCGCGGTGACCGCAGTCAATCCCAACAACGTCCAGCAACTGGACATCGGCAGCGACGGCGCGGTGTACGCGAACGCCTGCGGCATCGCGATGCGCTATTGCCTTGCGGCGCCGGGTACCGTCGCGGCCACCGGCACCAACGACGCTCCGACCAGTCCCACCTACTGGCGCTGGGCTGGCACCTCGATGGCCACGCCGCAGGTCTCGGGTGCCGCGGCACTGGTATGGCAGGCCTTCCCGTATTTCAGCAACGACCTGGTGCGGCAGACGCTGCTGGGCACCGCACGCGATCTGGGCACGCCCGGCGTCGATGCGACCTTCGGCTACGGTCTGCTCGACGTCGGCAGGGCCGTGCGCGGCCCGGCACGATTCGACTGGGGCAACGTCACCGCCAACTTCGCCACCGTCACCTCGAACTGGTCCAACGACATCGTCGGTGCGGGCGGGTTGATCAAGCAGGGCAGCGGCACGCTGGTTCTTGGCGGCGCATCGCAGTACGGCGGCGCCACGCAGGTGCAGGGCGGCGTGCTGCGTGTCGCCAACTCGGTGACTTCGCCGGTATCGATCGGCTCTGCGGGCACATTAGCGATCGGAGCAGGCGGACGCGCGGCAAGCGGCAGCACCGGCGGCGTGACGAACCAGGGCACGCTGCTGCTCGACTCCGGCGTGGCCAACGTCAACGGCAACTACCAGCAGTCGGCGACAGCGCGAATGGCGCTGATGGTGGGCTCACAACTTCGCGTCAGCGGACAGGCCACGCTGGCCGGCAACCTGCACGTACTTGGCGTCCTGTCCGGTTACACGACCTCGGCGCGCGAGACCTTCCTCAATGCCGGCAGCGTGACCGGCCTGTTCGGCAGCCTCACCGCACAGCCCAGCGTCCTGTTGAACGCCACCATCGGTTACAGCGCGACACAGGCCTGGCTGGACATCTCACGGCTGGAAGTGACGGGCGCCGCGCAATCGATGGGACTTTCGCCCGCATCGCTGTCGGGCGCGGAGCGCGTGGAAGGCGCGTTCGATGCCATCGACTCCGGGCAGCTCGAAGGCAGCGCCGGCGCCAGCGATTTCGTGGCCGGAGCGGGGGCGATCCAGGGTGTCGCGACGCCCGCTGCAGCCGAACAGACGCTGGCGAGCCTGTCCGGCGAACTGCATTCGGCGGACACGCAGTTCGCGCTGATGGCGGTGGAAGGCAGCCGTCGCGCGCTGGAATCGCGCATCGATGCACTGCAGGATGCACCGGCGGCAGGCGCATGGTTCGATCAGCTCACCTCGCAGCGCGCCATGTCGCGCTTCGACATGGATGCGACGGGCTGGGTCGTGGGCCAGGATCGACGTTATGGCGATCGCCTCACGTTCGGTGCGGCCCTGACCGAGAGCGACGGTTACGCGCACCACGACCAGCGTTTCGACCGCGAACGCAATCGCCAGCTCGAAGCACAGCTCTACGCCAGTTACGACCTGGGACAAGGCTACGTGATGGGCAGCCTCGCGGCCGGCCACATGCAGCGCTGGACACGTCGCGACGTACTGCTCGGAGCCGAAGGCTTCCGCGTGTCGTCGGACTACGCGCACCGCTACTTCAGCGCCAGCGTGCAGGCCGGCCTGCCGGTCGCTGTCGGCAACGGGCGCATCACGCCGTACGTAGGCGTGCAGAACCTGCAGCTGCGGCGCGATGGCTTCGATGAAGCCGGTGCGGCGGGTTTCGGCCTCAGCGCAACCGCTTCGACCATGACGTTGAGCCATGGGCTGCTAGGCGCGCGCTACACCACGGACTGGACCGCCGGTTCGTCGCTGTGGGCGCTGCAGGGGCGACTGGAATGGCAGCGCCTGCTCTCGCAATCCGGCACGGACATAGACGCACGATTCACCGGGATTGACGTGTGGTCGCCGATTGTGTCCGATACGTTCGGCCGGGACGTCGGCGTCATGGGGTTTGGACTCTCGACGTATCTGCGTGGCGGAAGCCGCCTCGGCCTCGACCTTGATGCACGTCACGAACAGGGCGAAACCTGGACGCGGATGATGCTGACGTGGTCCACGCTGTTCTGATGTAGCACGCCGGGCATGCCCCTCGCCGAGGGGCTGCCCATGTTCTGGACGAATGGAAGGCGCCAGCCAGACACCGCCGGGGGGCGGGGCATGGCGCCAAGGGGAAAATATGGATCGTTTGCCGGTTCGTGCGCCGCTCGCGCACGCTGTGATGCTGGGCCTGTGCGCCGTTGCACTGGTGGGTTGTGGTGGAGGCGGTGGCGGCGAGAACGTCCGCAGCGATCCTGCGCCACTGGCGCCGGGTTCGACGAATCCACCGGTGAATCCGCCTGCGTCGCCGCCGGTGGTGGGTTCGCCCAATCCGGCCTACAGCGACCATATGCGCCTCACCGGCGCGGACACAGCGCATGCGGCGGGTATCACCGGCAAGGGCGTGCGCATCGGCGTGATCGACACCGGCGTCATGCGCAACCACCCGGCGCTGTCGCCGCGCGTGGTGGCCAACCTCACCTACGTGCCATCGCCGCCCAACAACCTCAAGGTGGACGACGTGGTGGGGCACGGCACGGCCGTGTCGCAGATCGCCGCCGGCACGCCGTTCGGCACCTGGCCGGGCGGCATCGCGCCCGGTGCCGAAATCGTTTCCGCACGCATCCTTTACGACAAGGACCCCGAGGACGATGGATCGGGGCAGGGCAACGAGGTCGATGGCGCAATCGGCATCAAGCCGATCCATCGGGACCTGATCGACCGTGGCGTCAGGGTGATGAACAACTCATGGGGCGGCCTGTACTGGACCAACCCCGCCGCCACAGCGCCCATCGCGGACGAGTACCGCCCTTTCATCGCCCAGAACGACGGCCTGGTGGTGTTTGCCACCGGCAACGAAAGGCGCGCGAATCCGTCGAGCATGGCGGCGCTGCCGAGCCAGCCCGGCCTCAATGGATCGATGCCCGCGGCCGACCTCGAACGCGGCTGGCTGGCCGTGACCGCCGTCAACCCTAGGAACATCAATCAGCTCGACGTCGACAGCAGCGGTGTGGTGTATGCCAACGCCTGCGGCGTGGCGATGCGCTACTGCCTGGCCGCGGTCGGCACAGTCGCGGTCACCGGTAAGGATGACGGCCCCACCAGTCCGAAGTACTTCGGCTGGTCGGGCACTTCGCTGGCGGCACCGCAGGTGTCCGGCGCGGCTGCACTGGTGTGGCAGGCGTTCCCGTATTTCAACAACGACATGGTGCGGCAGACGTTGCTGGGCACCGCGTCCGACTTGGGCGCGCCGGGCGTCGATGCGGTGTTCGGCTATGGCTTGCTCAACGTGGCCAGTGCAGTGAAGGGACCGGGCAAGTTCGATTGGGGCGACGTCACCGCGCGTATCGACAGCGGCACCTCGCGCTGGGGTAACCACATCACCGGCGCGGGTGGGCTGATCAAGGAAGGCGCGGGCACGCTGGAGTTGACCGGAAGTGCCGGGTACACCGGGCTGACGCAGGTCAACGCAGGCACGCTGAGGGCTTCCCCACGCGGGAACGTCAGCGTCGCCGCGCAGGGCACGCTGATCACCGGCGGCGCGGGCGGCAACATCGACAACCGTGGCCGCGTCGACGTGACCTCAGGAAGCGCGCAGGTGGATGGCATCTACCACCAGTACGACGACGCGACGCTGGCGATCACCGTCGGCAATCCCCTGCGAGTGACCGGCGCCGTGATCGACGGCGGCAACCTGCAGGTCATGGGCGTCAGGCCGTTCTACACGGCCATGGGACGCGAAGCCGCGATCGTGACGTTCGGCGGCGGCCTGACGGGCCAGTTCGACGCGCTCACCACCGGCCCGGGTGTGTTCCTGCAGGCCACGCTCGAATACGACACGCAGATCGTCTGGCTCAACATCACGCGCCTGGACGTCACGGCCACGGCGCAAAGCCTGGGCATGACCGCCGCCGCCGTGTCCGGTGCACAGCGCGTCGAGGATGCGTTCGACGGCATCGACAACAGTCGGCTCGATGCCGGTGCAGGCTTCCTCTCCGGCGCAGGCGCCATCCAGAACTCGCCGACCGCCGCCGCGGCCGAACGCACGCTGTCGAGCCTGTCCGGCGAACTCCACGCCGCCGACACCGACTTCGCTCTCATGGCCATCGAAGGCAACCGCCACGCGCTGGAGTCGCGTGTGGATGCGCTGCGATACACACCGCAAGGCGGCGCCTGGTTCGACGATCTGGCTTCGCAGCGTGCGGTCGCCGGTTTCGACATGGATGCGACCGGCTGGATGATGGGGCAGGATCATCGCGTGGGCCGTCTCACCTACGGTGCCGCGCTGGCGCAGACGGACGGCTACGCCCATCACGACCTGCGTAACGACCGCGAGCGCAACCGCCAACTGGAAGCGCAGCTCTACGCCAGCTACGACCTGGGCGCTGGTTACCTGATGGGCAGCGTCTCGCTGGGCACCATGCAGCGCTGGACGCAGCGCGAAGTACTGCTGGGCAGCGATGCATTCCGCATCCAGTCCGACTACGCGCAGCGGTACGCCACCATCGGCCTGCAGACCGGCTTGCCACTGGCGTTTGGTCGGGGTGCGCGCATGACGCCGTATGCCGGCGTGCAGAGCCTGCAGCTCGAACGCGACGGTTTCAGCGAGGACGGCGCCGCCGGCTTCGGATTGACTACGGCCGACTCGTCGATGCGTCTGGACCAAGCGCTGCTGGGCGCGCGCTGGACCAGCGGCTGGCGCACGGACTCGGTGGCGTGGTCGCTTCAGGGCCGCGTGGAGTGGCAGCACCTGCTTTCGCAGTCGAGTGGAGCGATCGATGCGCGCTTCACCGGCATCGACGTGTGGTCGCCGATCGCGGGCAATCTGGTGGATCGCAACGTTGGTGTGTTCGGCCTGGGACTGGGCGCCACGCTGCGCGGTGGAAGCCGCGTCAGTTTCGACGTCGATACGCGTAGCGTCAGCGGCGAAACAATGACGCGCGCGATGCTCAACTGGTCGAGCGCCTGGTAACCGCCAGGACGCTCGTGTGACGGCTCGGGCAGCGGCTCAATGCCGCTGCTCGAACAGCTCGCGACCGATCAGCATGCGGCGGATTTCGTTGGTGCCGGCGCCGATCGCATAGAGCTTGGCGTCGCGCAGGATGCGGCCGGTCGGGAACTCGTTTATGTAGCCGTTGCCGCCCAATGCCTGGATGCCTTCGAGTGCGACCTGCACGGCGGCCTCGGAGGCGTGCAGCAGGCACGCGGCGGCGTCGACGCGGCTGCTGTGTCCGGCGTCGTAGTCGCGTGCCACCTGATACGCGAACGCGCGGCTGGACTGCAGCGCGGTGTACATGTCGGCGATCTTGCCCTGCATCAGGCCGAACGTGCCGATGGCTGCGTTGAACTGCTTGCGTTCGCGCACGTAGGGCAGGGCGATGTCGAGCGCAGCCTGCATCAGTCCGATGGGGCCGCCGGTAAGCACCAGGCGTTCGGTGTTGAGGCCGCGCATCAGCACTTTTACGCCCTGGTTCACTTCCCCGAGCACGTTCTCCGCGGGAATCTCGCAGTCCTCGAACACCAGTTCGCAGGTGTTGGAGCCGCGCATGCCCAGCTTGTCCAGCTTCTGTGCGGTGCTGAAGCCCTTCATGCCCTTCTCGACGATGAAGGCGGTCATGCACTGGCTGCCCGCGTCCTTGCTGGCGGTGCGCATGTAGACGATCAGTACGTCGGCCTCGGGGCCGTTGGTGATCCACATCTTGTTGCCGTTGGCGACCCATACGCCGTCGCGCCCGGCTTCGGGACGGAATTCCGCGCGGCAGCTCATCGAGCCGACCACGTCCGAGCCCGCACCCGGTTCGCTCATCGCCAGCGCGCCCTTCCATTCGCCGCTGCACAGCTTGGGCAGGTACTTCTGGCGCTGCGCTTCGTTTCCGTTGGCGTACAGGTTGCTCACGCACAGGTTGGAGTGCGCGCCGTAGCTCAAGCCCACCGAACCCGATGCACGCGAGATCTCCTCCATCGCGACCAGGTGCGCGAGGTAGCCCATGTCGCTGCCGCCGTACTCGCCCGGCACCGTCATGCCGAGCAGGCCCATCTCGCCGAGCTTCGGCCACAGGTCCTGCGGGAACCAGTTCTCCTCGTCGATCTGCGCGGCCCGCGGCGCGATCTCGGCGTCTGCGAAGCGGCGCACGGCTTCGCGGAGGGCGTCGATTTCTTCACCGAGCGGGAAAGGGCGCATGGGAGTCCTTGTAATGAGAAGAGGAGACGCGGGATGACACGCGATGGCTCGATTCTAGGCGCGCGGCGTGAATCGGTCGTCTTGCGGTGCAATAAAACCGCGCTGCATCTGCGCGCGCGGCGAGCTTAATCCCCCTCGATCCCCCTTTTTCAAAGGGGGAGGAAGAGCGGGCTAGAGCCGGCGTAGCCACGGCACGCGTGCGGGGTCCGGGCACCCACCGGAACCACGCTGTTCTCCCTCCTTTGAAAAAGGAGGGGTGGGGAGGATTCGCTCCTGCTCCAAAAGAAAACGCCCGGCCAGGCCGGGCGTTTCCATGCATCACGGCAGCGCGCGATCAATGCCCGCCGCGGATCCGACCCTGGAAGCGCGGAGCCGAGCGGCCCAGCGGCAGCTTCAGCTTGCCGATGGCGGTGATGCGCTCCTCGGCCAGGCGGTCGGCCGCGCGGTAGGTCGGGATGGCATCGCGCTCGGCGATTTCGAAGATGCGCGCCAGGTTGTGGTAGATCGTGCGCATCATGCGCATGGCGCGCTCACGGTTGTAGCCATCCAGCTCCAGCGCCACGTTCATCACGCCGCCCGCGTTCACCGCGTAGTCCGGCGCGTACAGGATGCCGCGCTTGGCCACTTCGTCGCCGATGGCGTTGTTGGCCAGCTGGTTGTTGGCGGCGCCGCAGATGACCTTCATCTTCAGGCGGGGCAGGGTGTTCTCGTTGACCGTGCCACCCAGGGCGCACGGCGAGTACACGTCGGCCGGCACGTCGTAGATCTCGTCCAGGCCCACGGCTTCGGCGCCGTACTCGGACACGGCCTTGTCGACCAGGCCCTTGTTGATGTCGGTGACGAAGATCTTCGCGCCGCGCTCCTTGAGCAGCTTCACGAACTCCATGCCCACGTGGCCCAGGCCCTGCACGGCGTAGGAGTACTTGCCCACTTCCTCGTCGCCGAAACGCTTGTTGAGCGTGGCCATCAGGCCCTGCAGCGTGCCGTAGGCGGTGAACGGCGACGGGTCGCCCGAACCACCGTGGACCTGGTGCACGCCGGTGACATACTCGGTCTCGCGGTACACGTATTCCATGTCGTTGACGTCGATGCCGACGTCCTCGGCGGTGATGTAGCGGCCGCCCAGCGATTCGACGAACTGGCCGAACGCGCGGAACAGCGCTTCGGACTTGTCGGCGGCCGGGTCGCCGATGATCACGGCCTTGCCGCCACCGATGTTCAGGCCGGCCACCGCGTTCTTGTAGGTCATGCCGCGCGACAGGCGGAGCACGTCATTCAGCGCGTCCTGCTCGGTCTTGTACGGCCACATGCGCGTACCGCCGAGGGCCGGACCGAGCACGGTGTTGTGGATCGCGATGATGGCCTTCAGGCCCGCGTCCTTGTTGTGGCAAAACACGACCTGCTCGTGGCCGAAGGTGTCCAGGGTTTCGAAAATCATCGGGTGCTCCGCGTTGGCGCGAGGATTTGCGCGTCGCGCTATACGCCAACTTTGATGGGTAAGTCGTTGAATCGAAATGGATTCGCCTCTGCAGTGTGAGCCGGGGCCCCGCTGCAGGCGCGACAGTCTAATGCAATCAGGGGATACGGATACGTACGCCTTCGGCCTGTCGGACGCAGCGTGCCCGTTCAGAAACAGCGGTAGGGCGCCTGCCGCAGCCACAGCGTCGCCAGCCACTTCACGCCACGCTGTACGGGCAGGCCCGCGTGCAGCGAATCCATGTCCGGCGTGCCGTCGGCATGCAGGTTGTCGAAGATCACCGCACGCCCCGGCTTCGGCGACACCTTTAGTGCGGCCAGCGGGAATTCCGTTTCCCCGCCGGCGTCCACGTCGTTGAGGTACACGCACACGGTTCGCGTGCGGTTGCCTGCCTGCGGACGGTCGCGTTCAATCGTGCCGGGCGGAAGGTAGTCGCGATGCGGCCGGTATTCCTGCCCCGGTTCGTAGCGCAGCACCGTCAGGTGCTCGGCATGCACCAGCGGCACGCCTGCCGCGGTGGCCATGCGCAACTGCACCGCACGCAGCGCGATGTCCTCCAGGATCGGATCCAGCGCGGCATCGCTGCTGGTGCGCAGTTCCCGCGGCACCGGTTGCCCGGTGGCCGGGTCGATCGTGCGCGAACGCTGCAGGCGCGATTCGGAATGGGCGACCAGCAGCCGGCATTCGTCCGCATTGAGCAGACCGTCCACGGTCCACACGCGCGGACGCGTCGCCTGCGGCACGCGCTCGACCGGGCGCAGCAGGTCTTCCATCTGCATCACGCCCAGCGTGGACGCCACCGGCGCGTAATCCGTAACGGCGACATCCGGCAACGGGCCGATGCCCCGTGCCGCCAGTTGCACGCGCAATTCCTCCGCAGCGGCCGGATGCGCATCGCGGCCTTCGCCACGTGCCAGCCGCTCCACCAGCAGACGTGCGGCGATGACGTCGCCCATGCCGGCGGCCCGTTCCAGCAGTTGCAGGCAGCGTGCCTGATCCGACGGATCGGCCTTGCGGCCGAAGTGCAGCGCCGCCGCGCGCAGGGCAGGTGGGTAATCCGCGCGCACTGCCTCCAGCAGCCGCTGGTTGATGCGGCCGCCGTCCGGCGCGACCACGCCACCCATCGCCATCAGCGCCAGCAGATAACCCGCCACCGGGTGCCCCGCACGCTCCGCGCGCAACAGCCAGTCGGCGGCCTGCGCGGGCTCGGCCGGGCCACCCACGCCATGCATCAACATGCGCGCGCACTCGACCTGCGCGTTGGCCAGGCCCGCCTGCGCGGCGCGCAGGTTCAGCGCCAACGCTTCCTCCAGTTGCTGCCGTTCCACCAGCGCCGAGGCCAGCGCATGCAATGCCTGCGGCGCACCGGAGTCGGCGCGGCGGCGCAGTTCGAGCAGGGCGGTGTCTTCGTTCATGGGCGACGACGCGGGCGGCGATGGAGTGTAGTCAGAAGGTGGCGGGGTTTGCCGGGAGTGGCGACTGCGTCCAGTCCTGCCCGGTGCTCCCCGTCATCCGTACGCCGGCTGCGGGCGGCCTTTACTTTCGAGCATCCGGCCGGCGTTCGATGATCAGGATGGATCCCGGCTTTCGCCGGGATGACGGTGAGCGTTGGCGTGGCCAAGCCGCCCTACCGCCGTCATCCCCGCGTAGGCGGGATCCAGGCGCGACTGCTTCACGGCCAAACGCCAGCAGAAACGTTCGGCCTGTCCTTGAGCGTGCGCGAAGGTTTCGTCGATTAGTGCATCCGCCACGGTACGGGCCAAACGTCCGTGATCCCCGTCGTCTCGGAGATGACGGCTCAGTCCCGGGGTCGCGAGGGGCGGATCAGCGACGAAGTCCAGGATGTGACGCATTGGCGGGGTAACCCTCGCGCCGCGTGCTCCCGCGCCGCACAACGGGTCCCGAACACCCCGCACGCTACAATGCGTTTTCGTTCGTTTCCGTATTGAGCGCGTCAATGAGCACTCCTGCAAGCCGATTCCCCGAAGCCGCCACCGAAAGCACGCCGCTGCGGTTCGTCACCGCCGCCAGCCTCTTCGATGGCCATGACGCCGCCATCAACATCATGCGTCGCCTGATCCAGGCCCAAGGCGCGGAGGTCATCCACCTGGGCCACAACCGCTCGGTGGAGGACGTGGTGCGCGCCGCACTGCAGGAGGACGCCGACGCCATCGCGCTGTCGTCCTACCAGGGCGGCCACGTCGAGTACTTCAAGTACATGGTCGACATGCTCGCCGAGCGCGGCGCCCCGCACATCCGCGTGTTCGGCGGTGGCGGCGGCACCATCACGCCGGAGGAGATCAGGGAACTGCAGGCCTACGGCGTGGAGCGCATCTACCACCCCAACGACGGCATGCACATGGGCCTGGTGGCGATGATCGAGGACGTGGTGCGTCGCGCCGAGTCCGCCCGCCAGCCCGTCGAGAAGCCTCACCAGGTGGATTTCAGCGACGAGATCGGCATCGGCCGCATGCTCAGCGCCATCGAGGAAGGCGCGCTGGAAGAATCCGAACTCGCGCACCTGCGCAAGCAGTGGCAACTGGCCGGCGGCAAGACCCCGGTGGTGGGCATCACCGGCACCGGCGGCGCCGGCAAGTCGTCGGTCACCGACGAGCTGCTCAACCGTTTCCTCGCGTCCTTCCCGGACATGCACGTCGCCGTGATTTCGGTGGACCCCACGCGCCGCCGCACCGGTGGCGCGCTGCTGGGCGACCGCATCCGCATGAACTCGCTGCGCTCCAAGCGCGTGTTCATGCGTTCCATGGCCACGCGCCGCCAGCACGCCGCCACCAACGTCGTGCTGAAGGACTGCATCGCCTTCCTCAAGTCGCTGGGCTACGACCTGGTCATCGTCGAGACCGCCGGCATCGGCCAGAGCGACTCCGAGATCGTCGACCTGGTCGACTTCCCCATGTACGTCATGACCAGCGACTTCGGCGCGCCCAGCCAGCTCGAGAAGATCGACATGCTGGACTTCGCCGAACTGGTCGTGCTCAACAAGTTCGACAAGCGCGGCGCCGAGGACGCCCTGCGCGACGTGCGCAAACAATGGAAGCGCAACCGCGTCAACTTCGGCATCAAGGACGAGGACATCCCCGTCTATCCCACCATCGCCAGCCAGTTCAACGACCCCGGCATCAGCTGGATGTTCGTCAACCTGTGCCGCCTGCTGCGCGAGAAGCTGGGCCTTGAATCCTCCTCTTCAAGGCAAGGGCAGGGTGGGGATGGGGTTGCGGCCAGTCGCTGCGACTTCAATCCCGACCTGGACACCAGCCTCAAGGAACCGCGCGCAACGGTGCTGATCCCCGGCAGCCGCGTGCGGTACCTGGCCGAGATCGCCGAGCAGGGCCGCGGCATCAACGCGCAGATCGAAACCCAGTCCGAAATCGCCGACCGCGCGCAGAGCTACTGGCAGTCCCTGCGCGACCTGGGCGACGAAGCCCTGCCTAACGCGCTGGACCTGTATGCCGCCGATGCATTGCTCGTCATTCGCGGGGATGACGGAGCAGTGGACCGCACCCTCATCACCCTCCGCCAGCGCTACAACGACGCCATCCAGTCGTTGTCGTCCGAAGCCCTCAAGCTGCTGCGCGAATGGCCCGCGCGCCTCAAGTCCATCACCGACGAGGTCAACGAGTACCAGGTCCGCGACAAGACCATCCGCGTCGAGAACTACCGCGAGTCGCTGAGCCACCAGAAGATCCCCAAGATCGCCGCGCCCACCTACCGCAGTTGGGGCGAACTGCTGACCTTCCTGCAGAAGGAAAACCTGCCCGGCGCGTATCCGTACACCGGCGGTGTGTACCCGTACCGCCGCACCGGCGAAGACCCCATCCGCATGTTCGCGGGCGAGGGCACGCCGGAGCGCACCAACCGCCGCTTCCATTACCTGTCGGTCGGCCAGCCGGCCGCACGCCTGTCCACCGCGTTCGACAGCGTGACGCTATATGGCGAAGACCCCGCCGTGCGCCCGGACATCTACGGCAAGATCGGCAACTCCGGCGTCAACATCGCCACGCTGGACGACATGAAGAAGCTGTACTCCGGCTTCGACCTGTGTGCCCCCACCACGTCCGTGTCCATGACCATCAACGGACCGGCGCCCATCATCCTGGCGATGTTCATGAACACCGCCATCGACCAGCAGGTGGAGAAGTACCTGCGCGCCGACCAGTCCCGGTGGGATCAGGCGCACGCGCAGATCGAGCGGATGTTCGAAGGCAAGCGTCGCCCCGAATACAGCGGCATGCTGCCGCAGGGCAACGACGGCCTGGGCCTGGGCCTGCTCGGCGTCACCGGCGACCAGGTGGTCGAGCCCGAGGTGTACGAGAAGATCAAGGCGCAGACGCTGGCCACCGTGCGCGGCACCGTGCAGGCCGACATCCTCAAGGAGGACCAGGCGCAGAACACCTGCATCTTCAGCACCGAGTTCGCCCTGCGCATGATGGGCGACATCCAGCAGTACTTCGTGGACCGCAACGTCCGCAATTTCTACTCGGTATCCATCAGCGGTTATCACATCGCCGAAGCCGGCGCCAACCCGATCAGCCAGCTCGCCTTCACCCTGAGCAACGGCTTCACCATCGTCGAGTACTACCTGGCGCGTGGCATGAAGATCGACGACTTCGCGCCCAACCTGTCGTTCTTCTTCAGCAACGGCATGGACCCGGAGTACACCGTCATCGGCCGCGTCGCCCGCCGTATCTGGGCCCGCGCCATGCGCGAGCGCTACGGCGCGTCTGCGCGCAGCCAGATGATGAAGTACCACATCCAGACCAGCGGTCGCTCCCTGCACGCGCAGGAGATCCAGTTCAACGACATCCGCACCACGCTGCAGGCCCTGTACGCGCTGTTCGACAACTGCAACAGCCTGCACACCAACGCCTACGACGAAGCCATCACCACGCCCACCGAAGAAAGCGTGCGCCGCGCCGTGGCCATCCAGATGATCATCAACAAGGAACTGGGCCTCAACTTCAACGAGAACCCCTGGCAGGGCAGCTTCATCGTCGACAAGCTCACCGACATCGTCGAAGAAGCCGTCTACAAGGAATTCGAAGCCATCAGCGAACGCGGCGGCGTGCTGGGCGCCATGGACACCATGTACCAGCGCGGCAAGATCCAGGAAGAAAGCCTGTACTACGAGCACAAGAAGCACGACGGCAGCCTGCCGCTGATCGGCGTCAACACCTTCCTGCCCAAGGACCACGGCGGCGACATCGTCACCGAGATCGAACTGATCCGCTCGACCGAAAGCGAGAAGGGCCAGCAGATCGAGAACGTGCAGAACTACCAGACGCTGCGCAACAACGTCTCCCTCCCCAATGCGGTTCCCTCTCGCCCCTCGGGAGAGGGCCGCGGTGAGGGGCAGGGCGCCCGCAACTCAAACGGCCTCGCCTACCTCCAGTCCACCGCCCGCGAACGCCGCAACGTCTTCGCCAGCCTGATGGAGGCGGTGAAGACGCACAGCCTCGGGCAGATCAGTCATGCGCTGTACGATGTGGGTGGAGAGTATCGTCGGAATATGTGATTGCGCCGTCTATCGGACACTGAAAGGCCCGCTTCGGCGGGCCTTCTTCTTTTGTGCGGGCTGTCGCTAAACTCAGCCCGGGGGCAACTGGAAATGGGCATGGATACTCGCGTGGCATTGCAGGCGCTGTGTACGACCGTGTCGCTTTTCGTCGGCTGGCGCAAGTCATGGAGGGCCCGAGTCGCCCTGTGCGGAGATGGCAGAAGGGCGATCATTTAGGGCGAGGCGGAGACCGAATGCGTCTGTTGCGAGGCACGCATACATCTGCGTAAGGAGGCAGGGATGAAAAAGTTGATCGTTCCGCAGCATGTTGTTGCCGAGCCGCCGCACATCACGCGCCTTAAGGAAGTTGCGCGTTGGCGATTGCCAGAAGAGAACAGCGATGAGTGGGTCGCCTTTCGTCTGCGGTCAGCTGCCGCAATGGCCAACCCTGCATACCGAAAGAAGCTGAACGCGATGGCTCGTGAGGCTAATGCAACTGCGCGAGCGATCGCGGGCAATGGCGCCGGTCTCCCAGGTGATGCAGCAATCCGAGAATTCCTCACTGAGTACAACGGGCGTACCGCTAAGTTCGGCCTCCATTATCTTCCGACGTCCTACAACATCCTGCATGCCTTTGCGGACTACATCCCACGTTTGGCCGTCTTTGCGCCTTTAGAAGAGCGGAATCACATCTGCAATGTTTCCGGATTCTTGGACTTCATCAGTAGCAATCCAGAAGAAACGCCGACCCGATACTCGCCGAGGATTGATCCCGGCATCGTGCACTGCTACTCGTTCTTCGAAACGTCTGGTGAGTGGACGTTTGAGAGTGATGGAGCGACCTTCACAGTTGTCGCCGTCAACATGGTAAGGCATGGTTCTGAGATAACGGTTATGTGTCAGATGGGAAGAGAGGCCGATCTCGCCGACGAAAGCGAATCGGTCCGCGCTCTGATGGCGACCATGAGGCCAAATCCTCGCAAGCCAAATATTGAGCCGGCTCCTGATCTGGCTACTGAGGCGGTTGCGCTCGCTGGAACATCCAAGCTTTGGCGACGTTATGTCGCATTTCGGTATGACCTCCGTCATCAGCGATTACAAGCGAGATACAGCATCATCGACATGGGGAGTGCTTGGCGCATCATGTCTGACGACCCCTTGACTCTGGATTCGGTCAAGGAGTTGGGCGGAGAGGTCGATTCCCAAATCTCCGCAATTGAGAAAGACCAGGGCGTCTTTACATTCCTTATGCGGTTTCTCCGGCTTCCCGAGTATTTCTTGAGTGCATCCGATAGGGTGGTTCGAGACAAGGCAATCACGTCGCTTTCTGAGTGTTCGTCTAGTTTGAAAGGTCGGTGGTTGCAGGCTGCGTTGAAGTCTCAGGTGAGGTACGAGCGTGAGGTCTTGACGTTCTCAGCCAATTCGAGCGGAGTTGACGGCTTCGTGTTTCCTCCTCTCGAACTCAAGGTCGAGGTTGAGGGTTTTTGGGAAACTTTGCCATTTGGTACGTATGGAGAAGGGCCTGACGGCGAGCGCGTGCTAGGGAGAACTTGGGTTCGTAGAACACTGTCGAAGCGTGAAAGTCGAATGCCGGGGGCCGTCACGAGTGCCAGCAAGGAAGTTCCGTTTCTGGGTGGTGGTGAAGAGGGAAGTATTTACGTGCTTCGGAGCGCGGCGCACCAGCTTGATATCTTCAAGATCGGGCTGACGAGGCGAAGTCCCACGGTACGTGCGGCCGAGGTCTCACGCGGAACCGGCGTTCCGGATCAATTCCTTATCGTGCAAACGTGGTGGGTTCCAGACGTTGTGTTTGCGGAGAAAAGAATTCACTCCCTTCTAGATGAATATCGCCTTCGGGATGCGAGGGAATTCTTTAGGGCCGAGTACTCGACTATCAGAGCTGCAATCGAGCTTGTTGTCGCTGAAATGTCCGGTCGCCCTTCGTCGGCATAACGGTCATGCGTGCGAGATCACGGTGGGCGAGTGCCGTGAGCATATTCTTAATAGTGCATGGAGGGGGCGGATGATTGCTAACTATGGCCTGTTATGGCAACGGAAGTACGTGCAGTTTGGAAGTGCGGGTACTAGAGGAACTCTGCAGGGGAAGCGTTCCGCGACAGGAATGACAGTCGATTTCCGCGAGCAGATTGGCATATATGTGCTCTACGACAAGGACATGCGGCCTGTCTACGTAGGGCAGGCTGGTAACGGCAATGCGAACCTTTTCTCGCGACTAAAGAGTCATACCAAGGACCATCTCTGGAATAGATGGGAGTACTTCACGTGGTTCGGTCTCCGGAAAGTGAATGCTGGCAGTCGAAAGCTCTCCCAGCACGATCATGCTGATAAAGTTTTTCGGCGGGACGGTGGTGGCTTGCTGAATCAGATGGAAGGTACGTTGATTGCAGCAATGGAGCCAGCACTCAATAAACAAGGGGCCAAATTTACAGGCGTGGACAAATATCTCCAGCAAGTGGATGACGACGTGCTGGAGTTGACACTTGAGGACCTAATGGATGAGATGCAATCACTGCGAGACGAGGTTGCGAGTCTAAAGAGGGACAAGGCGCGAAGTCGGAATGTCGCTTAGCCAGCACAGCGCTGTATGGCGCAATAGCCAGCGTAGTCCGGGTAAGCGATGCGCACCCGGGTGATGGGACGCTAGAGGACGCTCCTGCGAATGGCGTGGCAACCTCGTCGGTAACGGCGCTAACTCAGCACCGCGATATGTAAAGGGCGATGCATGGACTGGAACGCACTGGGCTATGGAGTGGCGTTCTTTGCGGGCTATGCCTTGATGACCATAGCGGCAACCGCCATCGCGTCAGCCGGCATGTACCGATCAGGTGGCGTGGCAATCCAGGTCATGGGGTACCTGGTGCCGGTTGTGGCCGCCTTCGCTGCGGCGAGGAAGGCGACGCGTCGGCGCATCGTGCACGGGATTGCCGGTGGGGCCATCGGCGTCGTTCCAATCGTGCTGCTGCCCACGCTTGTTCTGCCGGACTACTCACCCAGCGGCATGCTCGTGATCTTCATCGGCTACGCGGTTCTGGCCGCACTGGGCGCCGTCTTTGGCAACCATGTGGGACGGAAGATCGTCGGCTGATCGGAGTCGTAGGGCGAAATAACATTGCGCCGCGGCCCAGCCGAAGCGCTCCACATGCGCCGCGTTACGCCCTAGGCTAATGCGGCTCTACGGCCCGGGCGACTCGATGCAGTCGTCGTAGAGCGCAATTGCGTGGCGCCCGCACGTAGCGTTCCGCCGGTCAAAGTGAGCTGAGATTGCAATGCCCGTACGTCGCGAACTCCGGCTTCGCCGTTTCATAGAATCCGCAAGTTTCCGGGTCAGGATCGCCGTTCAGCTGGGCGATTCTAAGCATGTCAAAGAAGCGATCGGCGTCGACAAGCTCGATTGGGATATGTTTCAGACTTGATTGCGCTGCCGCTCCGATCGCGCCGCGGCGGAACTTGGAAGTTGATACGAATACGCCACGAGCATAGCCACCCAAGGTCAGAGCCCCAAGAAAGCCTCTGATTTGCTCTACTTCCACGGCACGTTGTTGCCGCTTCACCTGCACACCAATCTTTTCATTGCTCGTGCCGAACAGTACGACATCGACCCCGCCGTCGTTCGAGTATGCGGTGACTTCCGCTCTGTAGCCGAGATCCTTGAAGACACTCGCAACGGTCTCTTCATAAACTCGAGGATTGACAGAATGACGCGATTCATACCTCCGCAGAAGGTATCTGCGCACCTCGGACAAGGGCTGCTCGACGTCGGTGAGATCTAATTCCAAGAGGGCCGAACTGCACACGAGATCGACTAGCCAGAGTTGCGACCCGATCGCGGGCAAGATTGCCCTGTCCACGGCAACCCACCAGCCGCATGCCGGACAGATATAGAGCGAGCTCTTTCGGGAAGATGCGTAGCCGCGTAGCTGTAGATGAGGCTCGTGATCAGTAATGCCCTCACGCCGCATCCATTGAGCGTTCTCTTCGTGGACTTTCGCAAATTCGGTGTAGCCGATCGGCCAGCGCTCAGAGCCATCGTAACCGTAGGTGCAGTCGCCGCAGTACACGCACCGGATATTTTCATCCGGTAAGTCGCCTCCCTTGTAAGTCTCAAGGTCGATGTCCGGGTACGTGGCGAGGTTCTGCTGGGCGATATGGCGACGCATAGTGGGATTCTAGCTGGCGCGACGTATCTGGCTTCGCTTATTGCACCCTACTGACTGAACCGGGTTCAGAACGCACCACACCATCCTAATGAATGCCATGCGCCACATTCACGAGGCGCCGTCCACGATCCGTCGGCGTCAGCTGATCTCGTGAGGCACCGCCAAGGAGGTGGTAGCGTGGCATCGGTTCGATACATCGCAAGCGACATCGACAAGTCGGTCGACTTCTATCGCGGTCTCCTCGGCTTCGCCGTCGAGAAACACACTCCGGGCAAGTTCGCCGAACTCACGCGCCAGGATCTCCACCTCTTCCTCAATGCGCCCGGTGCGGGCAGCGCCGGAAAGGCCGGTGGGCATCCACAGCCGGGAGGCTGGAGCCGCTTCATGATCGTCACCGAGGATCTGGACGGCATGATCGATGAACTGCGTGAGGCGGGCGCGAGCTTCCGTGGCGACGTGTCCGAGGCCGGCGCCGGGCGCCAGATCCTTGTGGAAGACCCGTCGGGCAATGCGGTCGAGTTGTTCGAGTACGCGCGCCGTTAGCTCCGTTTGCGGGTGGGTGCGTCCGATGGCCCGCACGCGTCGGGCGCAATTCCATTGCGCCGAAGACCGCTGCTATGACTTCGCGTTCGGCGCATTACGCCTTCGGCTAATGCGCCCTACATGGCCTGATGCGCCCTGGATGGTTAGGCGGCCCGACATGGATGCAGGTGTAGCCCGGGTAAGCGAAGCGCACCCGGGTCGACGTTCGCAGTGCATCGAATGTCCCGTGGCCACGGGTGCGGGCTCCGCCCTTACCCGGGCTACAAAACCGGCGGGGCACCATGCCATTGCGTCCCGCCTTACATGACTATCGACATTGCCGCGCTGCCGCCGGGGCGAACTAGAGTGGCCCGGTTTGGATCGGGACGACGCCAGGCGAGGGGCAGGGCGTCGGTCGGTCCACCGCCCAGCCTGGAGACGCCCGATGACCACCCGCCGTGACCTGCTCAAGTTAAGTGCGCTCGCCGCCGCCGCCGCGGCGTTCCCGTCCTTTGCGCTTGCCGACGAAAAGGCCAAGCCTATTGGCAAGGCGAAGAAGCCGCTCAACATCCTCATCCTCGGCGGCACCGGGTTCACCGGTCCGTTTCAGGTGAACTACGCGTTGGCACGCGGGCACAAGGTGACGCTGTTCAATCGCGGCAAGCGTCCGTCGCCGGAATGGCCGGGCGAGGTGGAGCAGCTGTTCGGCGACCGCAACACCGGCGACCTCAAGGCGCTCGCCGGGCGCAAGTGGGACGTGTGCATCGACAACCCCACCAGCCTGCCGTTCTGGGTGCGCGATGCGGGCAAGGTGCTGGCCGGCAACGTCGGGCATTACCTCTTCATCTCCACCATCTCGGTGTATGCCGACGGCAGCAGGCCCGGCATCGACGAGGACGACGCGCTGGCCGTCTACAAGGGCAAGGACGCGATGGCCGAGACGCAGGAGTCGCTGCGCGCCGACATCGAGAACCTCTACGGTCCGCTCAAGGCGTTGAGCGAGGCCGAGGCGCGCAAGCAGTTCGGCGAACGCGTGACCATCGTGCGTCCGGGTTACATCGTCGGTCCGCGCGACGAAACCGATCGCTTCACCTACTGGCCGCATCGCGTCGCGCAGGGCGGCGAAATGCTGGTGCCGGGCGATGGCCTCGACCCCGTGCAGGTCATCGACGGCCGCGACCTGGGCGAATGGATGATCCGGCTGGCGGAACAGGGCACCACCGGCACCTTCAACGCCGTCGGCCCCGCGAAGCCGCTGACCATGGACGCGATGCTGCGCGCCTGCGAAACCGCCACCGGCGGCAAGCCGACCTACACGCACGTCACGCCGGAGTTCCTGGAGGAACAGAAGGTCGCCGAGCTGCCTATCTGGGTGTCGCGCAAGAACGGCGAGTTCGCCGGCTACGGTGCGGTCAGCAACGCGCGCGCGATCCAGGCCGGCCTGACGTACCGCCCGCTGGAAACCACCGTGAAGGACCTCATGGCCTGGTTCCGCAGCCAGCCGGCCGAGCGCCAGGCCAAGCTGCGTGCCGGTATCACCCGCGAACAGGAAGCGGCACTGCTGAAGGCGTGGCACGCGCGCAAGGGCGCGTAACCGCGCAGGCCACGCCGAGCGCATCCGCGCATCGGCTGCGCGTGCTACAACCCGGTCGGGGCGGAAGACCTCAGTGTCTTCCGCCCCGATCTGTTGCATCCACATCCTTGTTGTCCGGCAGTGAAGGAGCACCACCGACATGACCCTGCAACTGCAATGCCGCTGCGGCACCGTCAAAGGCCAGCTGGAACCCGCGCGCGCCTACACGCGCGCCACCTGCTATTGCAAGGATTGCCGGTCGTTCGGGCGGTTCCTGGCGGTGCCGGGCGTGCTGGATGCCGCCGGTGGGACGGACATCGTCGCCATCGCGCCGGCCGCGGTGCGGTTTACCGATGGTGTCGAGCGCATCGAGTGCATGTCGCTCAGCCCCAACGGGTTGCTACGCTGGTATGCATCGTGCTGCCGCACGCCGCTGGGCAACACGCCGCGCGAGGGCAAGCTGCCCTACGTGGGCATGGTGACGGCATGCTTCGCCGACTCCGCACAGGTCGTGGACGCGGCCCTCGGTCCGCCCGGGCGCACGGTGATCAACACGCCATCGGCGACGGCGCCGGTGAAGTCAACGCCGCTGGCGTTCGTGACGGGTGGCCTGGGCATCCTCGCCGGCATCATCGGCGCACGCCTGCGTCGCGAGCGCAGCTCGCCGTTCTTCGATGCCAACGGCCGCCCTCTGCGCGAACCGCATGTGATCTCGCGCGAAGAGCGCGCGGCGCTGGAGCGGGGGCCGGTGTGAGGTTGTCTGCCGCGAGTTGCGAGTGGACATCGGTATCGGAGCGATGAGCATGCGCACGCTGAAGGTCATCGCCATCGGAATTGTGGAACTGGCCGTGCTGCTGCCCGCGTACTACGTGGTCGCGCCGTTGTTGTTCCGCGCCAATCTGCTGATTCCACCCGACACCTGGCTTTCGTTCGTCATCCTGCTGGTGTGCTCGCACGTCGGCGTGATGCTGCGCGCGAAGCGCCCGGTCCGCGTGGCGGGCTAGCCCACCGGGTCCGGGAAAGCAAAGCAAACGGACAGTCGAGTAGGGCGCAATAACATTGCGCCGCGTGCGTGACCGTCAGTCTCCACGCGCCAGGCGCATTACGCCTTCGGCTAATGCGCCCTACGAGGGGCGTGGTCAGTCGTAGGGCGCAATGACATTGCGTCGTGTGCGTAATCGTCAGTCTCGACGCGCCAGGCGCATTACGCCTTCGGCTAATGCGCCCTACGAGGGGTCGTGGTCAGTCGAGTAGGGCGCAATGACATTGCGCCGTGTGCGTGATCGTCAGTCTCGACGCGTCAGGCGCATTACGCCTTCGGCTAATGCGCCCTACGAGGGGTCGTGGTCAGTCGAGTAGGGCGCAATGACATTGCGCCGTCTGCGTGATCGTCAGTCTCGACGCGCCAGGCGCATTACGCCTTCGGCTAATGCGCCCTACCTACGAGGGATCGTGATCAGTCGAGTAGGGCGCAATGACATTGCGCCGAGTGCGTGACCGTCAGTCTCCACGCGTGAGGCGCATTACGCCTTCGGCTAATGCGCCCTACGAGGGGTCGTGGTCAGTCGAGTAGGGCGCAATGACATTGCGCCGTCTGCGTGATCGTCAGTCTCGACGCGCCAGGCGCATTACGCCTTCGGCTAATGCGCCCTAC